>NZ_ALEE01000151.1 GCF_000282995.1 Melaminivora alkalimesophila | reverse complement strand
AGGCGGCCGCCGATGTCTCCTTCGACCGCATGGCGGCGCTGCAGGCCGCGGCGGCGCGCGTGGTGCTCGACGACGATGCGGTGCAGTCCGTGAGTTCGGTGGTGGGGGTCGATGCGGCGAACAACCAGGCGCTGTCCACCGGCACGCTGGTCATCAACCTGCGCCCGCGCGGCCTGTTCGACGCCTCCGAGGCAGCGGTCATGCAGCGCCTGCGCGAGCGCGTGGCGGCCGAGGTGGCGGGCGTGGTGCTGTTCCTGCAGCCCACGCAGGACCTGACCATCGACTCCGGCACCGGCCCGACCCAGTACCGCTTCGACCTGGAAGGCGTGGACACGCGGCTGGTCGACGAGTGGGCCGAGCGGCTGGTGCGGCGCCTGCAGGCCGCGCCCGAGCTGCGCCACGTCACGACCCGCGCCGGCGCCACCGGGCCGTCGGCCATGGTGCAGGTGGACCGCGACACGGCCGCGCGCCTGGGCGTGACCGCCGGCAGCCTGGACAGCACGCTCTACAGCGCCTTCGGCCAGCGCATCGTCTCCACCATCTTCAGCGAGACCAACCAGTACCGCGTGATCCTGGAGGCCGAGCGCGAGGGCGCCACCAGCCTGCGCACGCTGGAGGAGCTTCCGGTGCGCACCGCGGGCGGCGGCACCACGCCGCTGTCCTCGATCGCGCGCATCGTCGAGCAGCCGGCGCCGGTGACGGTGCAGCGCGTCGGCCAGTACCCGGCGGCGACGGTGGGCTTCGACCTCGCTCCCGGCACGAGCCTGGGCGCGGCGGTGCAGGCGATCCGCGCCGCGGCGCAGGCCGAAGGCCTGCCGGCGGCGCTCACGCTGCGCTTCACCGGCGCCTCGGGCGCCTACCAGAGCTCGCTGGCGAACCAGCTGTGGCTGATCCTGGCGGCGGTGGTGTGCGTGTACATCGTGCTGGGCGTGCTCTACGAGAGCTACGTGCACCCGCTGACCATCCTGTCCACGCTGCCCTCCGCCGGGGTCGGGGCGCTGCTGGCGCTGGAGCTGACGGGGCATGCGCTCGACGTGGTGGGCATCATCGGCCTGGTGCTCCTGATCGGCATCGTGAAGAAGAACGCGATCATGATGATCGACTTCGCCATCGACGCCGAGCGCCACGAGGGCCGCAGCCCGCGCGAGGCGATCCACCAGGCGGCGCTGCTGCGCTTCCGGCCGATCCTGATGACCACCCTGGCGGCGCTGGCGGCGGCCGTGCCGCTGATGCTCAGCTGGGGCGACGGGGCCGAGCTGCGCCGGCCGCTCGGGCTGGCGATCTTCGGCGGGCTGGTGCTGTCGCAGCTGCTCACGCTGTTCACCACGCCGGTGATCTACCTGTGGTTCGACCGGCTCGGGCAGCGGCTGTCGGGCGCCGGTGCGCGCCGGGAGCCGGCATGAACCTCTCGCGCCCCTTCATCGAGCGGCCGGTGGCCACGGTGCTGCTGACCATCGGGCTGGCGCTGGCAGGCATCGCCGCCTACTTCATCCTGCCGGTGGCGCGGCTGCCGGCGGTGGATTTCCCGGTGATCTTCGTGACCGCCAACATGGCGGGCGCAAGCCCCGCCGACATGGCGCGCACGGTGGCGACGCCGCTGGAGCGCACGCTCGGCACCATCGCCGGGGTCAACGAGATGAGTTCCAGCTCCAGCAGCGGCTCGACGCGGGTGGTGCTGCAGTTCGACCTGAACCGCGACATCGACAGCGCCGCGCGCGACGTGCAGGCGGCGATCAACGCGGCGCGCATCGACCTGCCGGCGAACCTGCGCGCGAGTCCCACCTACCGCAAGGCGAACCCGGCGGCGCAACCCTTCCTGATCCTGGCGCTGACCTCGGCCACGCGCACGCCCGGGCAGATCTACGACGCCGTGAGCAACATCGTCAGCCAGCGCCTGCTGCAGGTGCCGGGCGTGGGCGACGTGGCACTGGGCGGCGGCTCGCAGCCGGCGGTGCGCGTCGAACTCAATCCCTTCGCGCTGCACGAGCTGGGCCTGAGCGGCGACGACGTGCGCGCCGCGCTGCAGGCGGGCAGCGCCAACCGGCCCAAGGGTGTGATCGAGCTGGGGGGCGTGCAGGACGGGCGCGCGCTGCAGGTGCTCACGCCTGCGCCGGGGCTGCGCGCGGCCGACTGGCGAGACCTGATCGTGGCGGTGCGCGATGGCCAGGAGGTGCGCCTGTCGCAGGTGGCACGCGTGCTCGACAGCGTGCAGGACACGCGCACGCGCGGCATGTTCAACGGCCAGCCGGCCATCATCGTCACCATCACGCAGCAGCCCGACGCCAACCTGATCGCCACCGCCGACGCCATCCACGCGCTGCTGCCGCAGCTGCGCGCACAGCTGCCTTCGGACATCGCGCTGGACGTGGCGATCGACCGCACGGGCTCGGTGCGTGCCTCGGTGCGCGAGGTGGAGCTGACGCTGGTGGTGGCGGTGGTGCTGGTGGTGCTGGTGGTCGGCCTGTTCCTGCGCAACCTGCGCGCGGCGCTGATTCCCGGGGTGGCGACGGTGGTGTCGCTGCTGGGCACCTTCGGCGTGATGTATGCGCTCGGCTTTTCCCTGAACAACCTGACGCTGATGGCGCTCACGGTGGCCACCGGCTTCGTGGTGGACGATGCCATCGTGGTGCTGGAGAACATCTCGCGCCACCTGGAGATGGGTCGCCCGCGCCGCCAGGCGGCGCTGGAGGGCGCGCGCGAGGTGGGTTTCACGGTGCTGACCATCAGCGTGTCGCTGGTGGCGGTGTTCATCCCGCTGCTGTTCATGGGCGGGCAGCCGGGGCGGCTGTTCCGCGAATTCGCCGTGACGCTGTCGGCGGCGGTGATGATCTCGCTGCTCATCTCGCTGACCACCACGCCGATGCTGTGCGCCATGCTGCTGCGCCCCGGGGCCGGCGACCGCGTCGCCGCGCAGCCGCCGCGCCGCAGCCTGGCCGGCCGGCTGCGCGCGCGCCTGGCGCAGTGGGCGCAAGGGGGCGAGCGCCGTGTCACGGGCGCCTACGCGCGTGCCCTGGACTGGGCGCTGGCGGCGCCCTGGCTGGTGGTGGCGGTGCTGCTGGTGGTGGTCGGGCTGAACGGTTATCTGTTTGCCAACATCGACAAGGGCTTCTTCCCGGAGCAGGACAGCGGCCAGCTCATGGGCGGGTTGCGCGCCGACCAGAGCATTTCCTCGACGGCCATGGCTGACAAGCTGCAGCAGGCGGTGGACATCATCCGCGCCGACCCCTCGATCGGCACGGTGGTGGCCTTCGCCGGGGGGCGCTCGGGCGGGGGCTTCCTGTCGGCGGTGCTCAAGCCGGCGGCCGAGCGGCCCCAGGGTGAGGGTTCGCGCGCGGTCATCGGGCGGCTGCGGCCGCAGCTGGCGCGCATCACCGGCCTGCGCGTGTTCCTCAGCCCGGCGCAGGAGCTGCGCATGGGCGGGCGCAGCAGCAATTCCACCTACCAGTACACCCTCAAGGCCGACAACCAGGCAGACCTCAAGCGCTGGACGCTGCGCCTGGCGGCCGAGCTCAAGCAGGATGCGCGCCTGACCGACGTGGACGACGACCAGAGCGACAACGGCGTGGAGACCTTCGTGCAGGTGGACCGCGAGAAGGCCGCGCAGCTGGGGGTGTCGCTGTCGAGCATCGACGCCGCGCTCTACAACGCCTTCGGCCAGCGCCAGGTGGCGAACATGTACAGCGACCTGAACCAGTACACGGTGGTCATGGAGTGGGCGCCGCGCCATGCGCTCTCGCCCGAGGCGCTCAAGGACGTGTACGTGCCGGCGGCGCGCGCGGCCGCGGCGGACCGCGCTGCGGGCGATGCCCCGGCCTCGGCCAATCCCGGCCAGCGCAACGCCTCCAGCGCCCAGCCGCTGTCGCTGGCGCGCACCACCATGGTGCCGCTCACGGCGCTGGCCACCTTCAGCGAGCGCGCCGTGCCGACCTCGGTGTTCCACGACGGCGGCGAGCTGTCGAGCACCCTGTCCTTCGACCTGGCCGATGGCGTGTCGCTGGAGGCGGGGCGCCAGGCGGTGCTGGAGGCGGTCGATGCCATCGGGCTGCCGAACAACGTGCGCGGCGCCTTCGGGGGCGCGGCCGCCGCGGCCCAGGAGACGCAGGCGCAGCAGCTGTTGCTGGTGGTGGCGGCCATCGTCGTGATCTACCTGGTGCTGGGGATGCTCTACGAGAGCCTGATCCACCCCGTGACGGTGTTGACCACGCTGCCCAGCGCGGGCTTCGGCGCGGTGCTGGCGCTGCTGGCGCTGCGCATGGAGTTCTCGCTGATGGCGCTGATCGGCGTGTTCCTGCTGATCGGCATCGTCAAGAAGAACGCCATCCTGATCATCGACTTCGCGCTGGAGGCCGAGCGCACGCGCGGGCTGTCGGCCGTGGAGGCGGTGCGCGAGGCCTCGCTGCTGCGCTTCCGGCCGATCGTCATGACCACGCTGGCGGCGATCCTGGGCGCGCTGCCGCTGGCGATCGGCTTCGGCCAGGGGGCCGAGCTGCGCCAGCCGCTGGGCGTGACCATCGTCGGCGGCCTGGTGGCCAGCCAGCTGCTGACGCTGCTGACCACGCCGGTGGTCTATGTGCTGCTGGATCGCCTGCGCGGCCGGCGCCAGGGGCGCATCGAGGCGCCCGCCTGAGCGCCCATCCGGCCGCTCCCCGAAGACTGGAGAGAAAGAACCCACACCATGCCCTTGCGCCGTCCTCCTGCACCCCCCGTTTCCCGCGCCGCCCTCGGGGCGCTGGTGCTGGCCGGCCTGCTCGCTGGCTGCGCCGGCATGGCGCCGCCGCACCAGCCGCCTGCCCAGCCCCTGCCTGCGGGCTGGAAGGGCGCGGCGCCGGCGGGTTGGGTGGATACGGCGCACTACCAGCGCTGGCAGGAAGGGCGCTGGTGGGACTGGTTCGAGGACGCGGAGCTGGCGCGCCTGATGGAGCGTGTGGACATCGGCAACCAGAACTTGGCGCGGGCGCTCGCCAACGTCGCGCAGGCCGAGGCGCTGCTGCGCCAGGCCGAGGCCCAGCGCCTGCCTGGCCTGGACCTGCAGCTGGGCGCGCAGCGCAGCGGCGACCCGGCACGCGGCAGCGCCACGCTGGGCCTGAGTGCGAGCTGGGCGCCCGATCTGTGGGGTCGGCTGGCCGACAGCGTGCGCGCACAGGGTGCGAACGTGCAGGCCAGCCGGGCGAACCTTGCGGGCGCACGCCTGGCGGCGCAGGCCAGCCTGGCGCAGGCCTATTTCGCGTTGCGCGAGGCGGATGCCGAGGCGGCGCTGCTGGCCGAGATCATCGCCGGCTACGAGCGCGCCGCAAGCATCACCGGCAACCGCTACCGTGCCGGCATCGCGGCGCACACCGACCTGCTGCAGGCCGAGTCCACCCTGGAGTCGGCGCGCGCCAGCCGCGTGGCGCTGCAAGCCAACCGCGACCGGTACGAGCACGCCATCGCGCTGCTGGTGGGCGCCGCCCCGGCGGAGTTCGCGCTGGCGCCGGCCCCCTGGAACGCGCGGGTGCCGGAGCTGCCGCCGCTGCTGCCCTCCGAGTTGCTGCTGCGCCGGCCCGACGTGGCGGCGGC
>NZ_ALEE01000150.1 GCF_000282995.1 Melaminivora alkalimesophila | reverse complement strand
GCGCTCTCCCAGCTGAGCTATACCCCCACTCAGATCGTGACGTTCGCAAGCAGCTTGCATCGCGATCTGCTGAGCCTCGAAGTATATACAGATTTTCAGCGGTTTTTCAACCTCGCGAGGATTTTTTCGCGCCCGAGCAGTTCCAGCACCGCATCCACCGAGGGCGTGTGCGCCGTGCCCAGCGTCAGCACGCGCACCGGCATGGCCAGTTGCGGCATTTTCGCGCCCTGCGCCTTGAGAACGTCCTTGAGGGCGGCGGCGATCGCCTCGCGGCTCCACTCGACCTGGGCGATGGCGACGGCGAAGGCGTCGAGCAGCGGCTGGGCGGCCTCGGTCACGTGCCGGGCCAGGTCTTCGGGGTCGGGCTCGATGGCGTCGGCATAGAAGGGCCGGATCCAGCGCGCCAGGTCCACCAGGGTGTCGCAGCGGTCCTTGAACAGCGCGCAGATGCGCGGCAGGCGCTCGTCGAGCCGCTCTTCTGCAATGCCCTCGCGCAGCACGAAGGGCCGCACCAGCTCGGCCAGGCGCTCGTCCGGCAGCGCCTTCAGGTGCTGGGCGTTGACCCAGCGCAGCTTGGCCTCGTCGAACTGGCCGGCGCTTCGGCCCAGGTGATCCAGGTCGAACCATTCGAGGAACTGCGCCCGCGAGAAGATCTCGTCGTCGCCGTGGCTCCAGCCCAGGCGCGCCAGGTAGTTCACCATGGCATCCGGCAGGTAACCCTCGTCACGGTACTGCGTGACGGGCTTGGCGCCGTTTCGCTTGCTCATCTTCTCGCCCTGCTCGTTGAGCACCGTGGGCAGGTGGGCGAAGACCGGCACCCGCGCGCCGAGCGCCTCGAAGATGTGGATCTGGCGCGGCGTGTTGTTCACGTGGTCGTCGCCGCGGATCACATGGGTGATGCCCATGTCCATGTCGTCCACGCAGACGCAGAAGTTGTAGGTGGGCGTGCCGTCCGGGCGGGCAATGACCAAGTCGTCGAGCTCGCTGTTCTGGAACTCGATGCGGCCCTTGCACTTGTCATCCCAGCCGACCACGCCGTCCTTGGGCGTCCGAAAGCGAAGCACCGGCTGCACCCCTTCCGGGACGGGCGGGAGCTGCTTGCCGGGCTCGGGCCGCCAGGTGCCGTCGTAGCGGGGTTTTTGCTTGGCGGCCGTCTGGCGCTCGCGCAACGCGTCGAGCTCCTCGACGCTCATGTAGCAGGGATAGACGTGGCCACTGGCGACGAGCTGCGCCAGCACTTCGCGATAGCGCTGCATGCGCTGCATCTGGAAGAACGGGCCCTCGTCGATGTCCAGCTCCAGCCACCGCATGCCCTCGAGGATCACGTCCACGGCGGCCTGGGTGGAGCGCTCCACGTCCGTGTCCTCGATGCGCAGGATGAAGACGCCGCCGCGGGAGCGCGCGAAGGCCCAGGGATACAGGGCCGAGCGGATGTTGCCCAGGTGGATGAAGCCCGTCGGCGAGGGCGCGAAGCGGGTGCGTACTTGGGGGGAATGTGCTTGGGTCATGCGAGGGTGTCCAGTCCGCGGGCGAGGTCCGCCTTCAGGTCTTCGATGTGTTCCAGCCCCACCGACAGCCGGACCAGCCCCTGGCCGATGCCGGCGGCCTGGCGCTGCTCTTCGCTCAGGCGGCCATGCGAGGTGCTGGCCGGGTGGGTGATGGTGGTCTTGACGTCGCCGAGGTTGGCCGTGATGGAGCACACGCGCGTGCGGTCGATCACGTGGAAGGCGTTGGCGCGCCGCTCTGCCGCATCGCCACCGGCCACGTCGAAGGCGACCACGGCGCCGCCCATGCCCGACTGCTGGCGCATGGCAAGCGCGTGCTGCGGGTGGCTGGCCAGGCCCGGATAGTGCACGCGCGCCACCCTCGGGTGCTGCTGCAGCCACTGCGCCAGCTCCAGCGCCGCCGCGCTCTGGGCGCGCACGCGCAGCGCCAGCGTCTCCAGGCCCTTGAGCACCACCCAGGCGTTGAAGGGCGAGAGGTTCAGCCCGGCGCTGCGCATGAAGGTGCCCATTACCTTGTCCACCAGCGCCTCCGTGCCGCAGACCGCGCCGGCCATGACGCGGCCCTGCCCCTCCAGGATCTTGGTGCCGGAATAGACGACGATGTCGGCGCCGAGCTGCGCGGGGCGCTGCAGCACGGGCGAGGAAAAGCTGTTGTCCACCGCGAGCAGAATGCCGCGCTCGTGCGCCAGCGCGGCCAGCGCAGCGATGTCGCACAGGTCGGTCAGCGGGTTGGTCGGCGTCTCGGCGAACAGCAGGCGGGTGTTGGGCCGAATGGCGTCCTTCCAGGCCTGTACGTCGGTCTGCGACACGAAGGTGGTCTCCACGCCGAAGCGCGTCATCTCGGAGCCGAGCAGCTTGAGCGTCGAGCCGAACATCGACTGGGAGGCGACCACGTGGTCGCCGCTTTGCAGCACGGTGAGCGCCATCAGCAGGATGGCGGACATGCCGGTGCTGGTCGCCACGGCGCATTCGGTGCCTTCCAGGGCGGCCAGGCGGCGCTCGAAGCTCGCCACCGTCGGGTTGGCGCTGCGCGTGTAGGTGTAGCCCGGCTCTTCGTTGGCAAAGCGCCGCGCGGCGCTCTCGCTGTCGCTTTGCACGAAGCTGCTGGTCAGGTACAGGGCCTCGCTGTGTTCGCCCCATTGGCTGCGCGCGACGGCCTCGCGCACGGCCAGGGTCTCGGGGCGCAGGCCCTCGGGCAAGCGGCGTTCAGTCACTGAAGAAAGACTCCTCGGCTGCGGGAAAAGGGTGCCCGGGCGCGTGGCGCTCAGGCGGCATGGGCATTGGGCAGGGACAGGCGCGAGGTGTCTTCCTGCTCCTCGTCGTCGGCGTGGCTGCGGCCGGCGTGGGGCGCCTCCAGCGCCTCGTCGGAGATGTCGCCCGTGATGTAGCTGCCATCGAAACACGAGGCCTCGAAGCCCTGCACGCCGGCGTTGAGCGCGCCCACCGCCTGTTTCATGGCGTCCAGGTCCTGGTAGATCAGCGCATCGGCGCCGATCCACTGGCGGATCTCCTCCACGCTGCGCCCGTGTGCGATCAGCTCCTCGCGCGTGGGCATGTCGATGCCATAGACGTTCGGGTGGCGCACCGGCGGCGCCGCGGATGCGAGGTAGACCTTGGTGGCGCCCGCGTCGCGCGCCATCTGCACGATCTCCTTGGAGGTGGTGCCGCGCACGATCGAGTCGTCGACCAGCAGCACGCGCCGGCCCTTGAACTCGCTGCCGATGGCGTTGAGCTTCTGGCGCACCGACTTCTTGCGTGTCGCCTGGCCCGGCATGATGAAAGTGCGGCCCACGTAGCGGTTCTTGACGAAGCCCTCGCGGTAGGGAATGCCCAGCTTCTGGGCCAGCTGCATGGCGCTCGGGCGGCTGGACTCGGGCACCGGGATGATGGCGTCGATCTCGCTGGGCGGCACGGTCGAGACCACGCGCTTGGCGAGCGTCTCGCCCATGTTCAGGCGCGCCTGGTAGACGGAGATGCCGTCCATGACCGAATCCGGCCGCGCAAGATACACGTATTCGAAGATGCAGGGGTGCAGGCCGTGGGCACCGTCGGCGCATTGCTGCGCCTCGATGCGCCCGTCCAGATGCACGTACACCGCCTCGCCGGGCGCCACGTCGCGCTCGAGCTGGTGCAGCGTGCCCTCCAGCGCCACCGATTCGCTGGCCAGCATGATGGTGCCGTCGCTGCCGCGGCCCAGGCACAGCGGCCGGATGCCGTAGGGATCGCGAAAGGCCAGCAACCCGTAGCCGGCAATCAGCGCGACCACCGCATAGGAGCCGCGCACCCGGCGGTGCACCGCGCGCACGGCAGCGAACACGTCCTCGCTGGCCAGCGGCGCGCCGC
>NZ_ALEE01000149.1 GCF_000282995.1 Melaminivora alkalimesophila | reverse complement strand
GCGGCGCGCCGCGGCTGGCGCGCGCCAGCTCGTGCGCCAACACGTTGAGCAATACCTCGGAGTCGCTGCCGGTGTTGGTGTGGCGGTGGTCGGTGTCGGCCAGCTCGCGGCGCAGCCGGTGCGCGTTCGTCAGGTTGCCGTTGTGCACCATCACAATGCCAAAAGGCGCGTTCACATAGAAGGGCTGCGCCTCTTCCTCGCTGGAGGCGCTGCCGGCCGTGGGGTAGCGCACCTGCCCCAGCCCCGAGGTGCCCGGCAGGGCGCGCATGTTGCGCGTGCGAAACACATCGCGCACCATGCCGCGCGCCTTGTGCATGAAGAACTTGCGCTCTTCCTGGGTCACGATGCCGGCCGCATCCTGGCCGCGGTGCTGCAGCAGCAGCAAGGCGTCATAGATCAGTTGATTCACGGGCTGGCTGCTGACCACGCCGACGATTCCACACATGATTTGCGCTTTCCGTTGATTGTCTTCCGGCGGGGCCGGGCCGTCCGCCCTGCCCCGCCGCCTCGGCCCTCTGCCCCACCGCTTCCACGCCAGCGCTCACCAGGCAGGCAGCGGC
>NZ_ALEE01000148.1 GCF_000282995.1 Melaminivora alkalimesophila | reverse complement strand
GCGGCGGCCCGCCGCCCCAGGCCTGCGGCAAAGAGGGACGCAGGCTGGCAAGCGCCCCTTCCAGCACGGGCGCCCCGCGCGACTCGCGCCACCAGGGCGCCTCGGTGCCCTGCGTCCAGCCGGCCACCAGGGTCGCCGCCAGCAGCAGCACGACACCGCGCAACACGCCGAACAGCGCACCCAGCGCCCGGTCCGCCGGCCGCAATCCCACGGCCTCGACCAGTTTGCGCACCAGCCAAGCCACCAGGCCCGCAGCGAAGACGGTGCCGACGAAGACCAGTGCAAAGCCCGCGGCGTGCCGCCAGGCCGGCTCCAACCCACCGAGCGGCAGCAGCGCACCCGCATCGGCAGCAAACCACTGCGCGGCGAGAAAGGCCAGCACCCAGCCGGCCAGCGAGAACAATTCGAACACCAGGCCGCGCCACGCACCGAGCAGCAGCGAGGCGCCCAGCACCGCCAGGAAGATCCAGTCCAGCGCTGCCATGCCGCTGCCCACCCATGCGCCGCGCCTACAGCGCCAGCACCGTGCCGGCCAGACCGGCGCCCCGGGCGCGCTCGGCGGCGCGCTCGGCCTCGGCGCGGCTGCCGAAGGGAC
>NZ_ALEE01000147.1 GCF_000282995.1 Melaminivora alkalimesophila | reverse complement strand
GCCGGCGCCACAGCCGGCGCGGGCTCAGCCGGCGCCGGAGCGGGCGCTTCGACCGGAGCAGGAGCGGGAGCCGGAGCGGGCTCTTCCTTCTTGCCGCAAGCAACCAGAGCGGCAGCAGCGAACAGGGCAGCCAGAACGACGGAGTTCTTCATTGCAATTTCCTATATGGAAAGACGTTGTTGTGGGAGCCGCAGGGGCGGTGGCACTGCAGCGCACCCGCCCCGCTTGGCACGTGGCGCTCCTCGCGCCGCAGGTTTTCACCTGCCAACAATTATAGGAATGATTCGTCAATACTGGCTTGTACGGACAGGCCTGTGCCCGCAGCGCTACAGCCCGAGCACGGTGGCGGGGAAACCGGGACGGCTTCTGCGCTC
>NZ_ALEE01000146.1 GCF_000282995.1 Melaminivora alkalimesophila | reverse complement strand
CTTCTGCGCGGGAGCCACTCGGCGAGCTGCTCGCGCGCCAAGGTGCACTGTGCCCCATCGAAACTGGAGACACCGTTGCTGCGCAGCGGGTCGAGCCGGCGCAGCACCCAACCGGGCGACCACAGCACGCTGGGCAGCGCCAGGGGATCGCGTGTGTCCGCCTTGTGGCAGCCGATGAGGTGATCCCACTGGCGCCGCCATTGGACAAAGCGCGGCTGGCGCCGCACGACCTCGTCGAAATCCAGGGCCAGCAACGTGCAGCGCCGTCCGGCGCGTGCCCATTGCTGCAGCGTCTCGACCACCGCCCGCTCGCCCAGCGGCCAGTCGACGAAGCTGGCGTCGCTCAGGACCAGCTCGCTCCAGCCTTCGCGCGCCGCCGCGGCCAGGGCGTCGCGCACCAGCTGGCGGAAAGCCTCGCGCCCGCTGAAGCGCCCCTCGGGCAGACGGGGCGGCGGCACGGGGGCGGCCTCATCGCGCACGGCGGGCGTCCTGGATGCGTGGAAAGGGGCGCTTTTCCATTGACCTGTCTCGATCGCTCAATGGGCCTGCCGCGGGTGGGCCCAGCCCGCATCGCACCACTCCGACAACAGCTCCAGCGCCTCGTCGCTCGCCCGCGCCAGCTCGTGCGGCGCCAGTGCCCGCGCATCCGCCAGGCGGCGCATGAGGGCGGCATCGCGCCCTGCCGCGCGGTAGCTCTCGCCATTGATGAACACGTGGCGCGCGTCATACATCATGCGGGTGCGCGGATCCAGCACGATCGCCTCCATCATCCCTGCCTTCGCCCCCGGCTCGAACCAGACGTTGGGCTTGGGCTCGGTCAGGGCCTCGCCCAGCGCCCGCTCCAGGGCGTGCGGTGCCGCGAGCGCGCGCTCGACCGCCTGGCGCGCGAAAGCCTGCAGGCCCTCAGGCACCGCCCCGGGGGTGGCGGTGGCCGGCTGCGCCGGGTCGCGGTAGAGGGCCGGGTCCTCCTCCTGCGCGACGGCGTCCGCGAGGCGCACCAGCACCTCGTGCGCCAGCCCGGCACGGTCGGGCGAGCGAAAGCCGATCGAGCAGGTCATGCATTCGCCCTCGGCCACGCCATCGTGCGCCCAGCGCGGGGGCAAGTACAGCAGGTCGCCCGGCTCCAGCACGTGCTCCTCCTCGGGCTCGAAGTTCGCCAGGATCTTCAGCGGCAGCCCCTCCACCAGGCTCAGATCCTTCTGCCGCCCGATCCGCCAGCGGCGCCGACCGTGCACCTGCAGCAGGAACACGTCGTAGCTGTCAAAGTGCGGCCCGACGCCGCCCCCGTCGGTGGCGTAGCTGATCATCAGGTCATCCAGGCGCGCATCCGGCACGAAACGGAATTGCTGCAGCAGCGCGTGGGCAGCCGGGTCATGCAGGTCCACCCCCTGCACCAGCAGCGTCCACTCGCGCGTCTGCAGGGAAGGCAGCGCCCGGCGCGCGAAGGGGCCATGGCGCAGCAACCACTTGCCATCCGCGTGCTGCACGAGGCGCGACTCGACCGCGTCGCTGGCAGCCATCCGCAGCAGCGCCGCACGCGCCACGGGCGGGCGCAGGCCAGGGATGGCCTGGCGCACCAGCAAAGGCCTCTTGTGCCAGTGGCGGCGCATGAACTGCTGGGCGCTCAGTCCACCGAGCAGGGGCAGGGGTTGGGTGGTGTCCATGGGCACTGCGCCGCGGTGGCGGCTGCAAAAAAGGAGGGCAGACAAGGGCGGAACTGCGACAATTGTCCTATGGAAATCACAGAACAATGCGTGGTCGCGCTGACCTGGAAGCTCAGCGACACCCTGGGCGAGGAGCTGGACGTGCTCGACGACCCGGTGGAATTCCTGGTCGGCGGCGACGACCTGCTGGCGCGCATCGAGCAGGCCCTCCAGGGCCACGGCCCCGGAGCCGAGCTGTCGCTGCACCTGGAGCCCGAGGAGGCGTTCGGGGACTACGACGGTCAACTGATCTTCCTGGAGCCGCGCCATCTGTTCCCCGCGGAGCTCGAGGAAGGCATGAGCTTCGACGGCAGCGCGCTGCCGCAGGGCGTGAGCGCCGAGGCGCCGCGCGAGGGCCTCTATACCGTCGCCCAGATCTACCCCGAGCACGTGGTGCTCGATGCCAACCATCCCCTGGCGGGCATGGCGCTGCGCCTGGAGCTGAAGGTGCACGCCGTGCGCGAGGCCACCGAGGAAGAGATCGGCCGCGGCTCGGCCGGCACGGGCTTTTTCCGCGTCCAGCCCGTGGCGCCTGGCGGCAGCAGCCTGCACTGATCCGCGCCGGCCCGCGAGGCCACTGCCGGCCCGGGCGCTCAGATGCGCGAAATCTGCCCGGCGTACATGCGCACGCGGTCGCCCGGGCGCAGGTCGCCGGGGTGAGGCACCTCATACACGCGCTCGCCGCCCCGGTCCAGGCGAATCACGATGCGGTAGCCTTCCTGGTCGGAGCGCTCGCCGCTGCGCGACTCGATGGCGTTGCCTGCCACCGCCCCGCCCACGGCACCGATGGCGGTGGCGGCTGCGCGGCCGCTGCCGCCACCGACCTGGTTGCCCAGCACGCCCCCGACCACCGCTCCGAGGATGGCGCCCGCGCCGCTGGTGCGGTTGCGGGCGTGCAGCCCCTCGATGTGCGAAACCGTGCCGAATTCGGTCACGCGCTCGTCGTAGCTGGGGTAGGTCGTCGACGGCTGTCCGGAATAGTAGGGACGATCGGAATAGCGCGGCGCATCGGCGCACGCTGCCAGCGTGCCCGCCAGCGCGACGGCACCGGCCACGGAGGCAAAACGAGAAAACTTGGGCATGGCATCACTCCTGCAAGCGAGGGAAAGGCACAGGCACGGCGAACGCCGCGCCACCGGTGCCGATTGCACCACGCGCCCGCGCCCTCCCCAGGCCGGGCAAGGGCCGCGCTGGCTGTAGTTGCGCCCACCGGATGGCGGTAGGCGGGCGCTGACAGGAAGGGTGGCGCAGGGCCGCCCGCTCAGCGCGTGCCGGTCGAGCCGTAGCCGCCCGCGCCGCGCGAGGACGGCGGGAATTCGTCGACCACGCGAAACGACGCCTGCACCACCGGCACGATCACCAGCTGCGCCAGCCGCTCCA
>NZ_ALEE01000145.1 GCF_000282995.1 Melaminivora alkalimesophila | reverse complement strand
CCCCAGCCGCTCCAGCGGCTGCAGCGTGTAGGCGCCCGTGCCGCGGTTCCAGGCGCTGACCATGAGCTGGCCCTGGTAGTCGCTGTCGATCAGCCCGACCAGATTGCCCAGCACCAGGCCATGCCGGTGTCCGAGCCCCGAGCGCGGCAGGATCAGCGCTGCGTGGCCCGGATCCTTCAGGTGGATGGCGATGCCGGTCGGGACCAGCTCGCAGGCGTTCGGCTCCAGGCGCAGGGGCCCGTCCAGACAGGCGCGCAGGTCCAGCCCGGCGCTGCCGGGCGTGGCATAGGCCGGCAACAGCCCGGCCATGCGCGGGTCGAGGATCTTCAGGTCGATGTTCATGCGCTGCGAGTGTGCCGCAGGCGCGTGGCGATCTCGGCGACCAGCTGCTGCGCCAGCGCCTGCTTGGAGGCCCGCGGCAGCTCGCGGTGCCCGTCGGCGTCGACCAGCAGCAAGGCGTTGTCGTCGCGCCCGAAGGTGGCCGGTCCGATGTTGCCCACCAGCAGCGGCACGCCCTTGCGCTCGCGCTTGGCGCGCGCGTGCGCGAGCAGGTCCTCGCTCTCGGCAGCGAAGCCCACGCAATACAGCTGGCCGTCGCGCGCACGCGCGCTGCGCGCCACGCTGGCGAGGATGTCCGGGTTCTCGACGAAACCCAGGCTGGGAACCTCGCCCGAGCCGTCCTTCTTGATCTTCTGCGTGGCGCTGCGGGCCGGCCGCCAGTCGGCCACCGCCGCCGTGGCCACGAACACCGTGGCCGCCTCCGCCTCCTGCTGCACGGCGGCGAGCATGTCCTGCGCCGAGACCACGTCGATGCGCCGCACGCCGCGCGGCGTCGGCTGGTGCACCGGGCCGGCCACCAGCACCACCTCGGCGCCCGCCGCGCGCGCCGCGCGCGCGATGGCAAAGCCCATCTTGCCGGACGACAGGTTGGTGATGCCGCGCACCGGATCGATGGCCTCGAAGGTCGGGCCGGCGGTGACGAGCACGTGCTCGCCCACCAGCTGCTTGGGCGCAAAAAAAGCCTCCAGCTCCTCCAGGATCTCGGCCGCTTCCAGCATGCGCCCGTCGCCGGTCTCGCCGCAGGCCTGGTCGCCGTGCCCCACACCCAGCACGTGCGCGCCGTCGGCCTGCACTTGCCGCAGGTTGCGCTGGGTCGCCGGGTGCGCCCACATCTCGCGGTTCATCGCCGGCGCCAGCAGCAGCGGCACGCGCTCGATCGGCCGCGCCAGGCACACCAGGCTCAGCAGCTCGTCCGCCCGCCCCTGCGCCAGCCGGGCGATGAAATCGGCGCTGCAGGGCGCGATCAGCATGGCGTCGGCCTCGCGCGAGAGGTTGATGTGGGCCATGTTGTTGGCCTCGCGCGCATCCCACTGCGAGCCATAGACCGGGCGGCCGGTCAGGGCCTGCATGGTCACGGCCGTGATGAACCGCTCGGCGGCCTCGGTCATCACCACCTGCGCCGTCGCGCCCGCCCTGGTCAGGAGCCGCGCCAGTTCCGCCACCTTGTAACAGGCCACGCCCCCCGAGAGGCCCAGCACGATGTGTTTGCCAGCAAGTGCACTCATGGGCAGGGATTCTGGCAGAGCTGCGCGCCACGCCCGACCCCTGGATGGGGCGGCACCTATAATCACAATTTCCCACCCCATCAACGACATGACCAAATTCGTCTTCGTCACCGGCGGTGTGGTGTCTTCCCTGGGCAAGGGAATCGCCTCCGCATCCCTTGCCGCGATCCTCGAATCGCGCGGCCTCAAAGTCACCCTCATCAAGCTCGACCCGTACATCAACGTGGATCCGGGCACCATGTCGCCCTTCCAGCACGGCGAGGTCTTCGTGACCGACGACGGCGCCGAGACCGACCTCGACCTGGGCCACTACGAGCGCTTCATCGAGACCCGCATGAAGCAGGCCAACAACTTCACCACCGGCCGCATCTACCAGTCGGTGCTGGAGAAGGAGCGCCGCGGCGACTACCTGGGCAAGACCGTGCAGGTCATCCCGCACGTCACCAACGAGATCCAGGAATTCATCAAGCGCGGCGCCGGCGTCGGCACGCCCGAGGCCGTGGACGTCGCCATCTGCGAGGTCGGCGGCACGGTGGGCGACATCGAATCCCTGCCCTTCCTGGAGGCGGTGCGCCAGCTGTCTTTGAAACTGGGCCCGAACAACTCGGCCTTCGTGCACCTGACCTACCTGCCCTGGATCGAGACGGCCGGCGAGCTCAAGACCAAGCCCACCCAGCACACGGTGCAGAAGCTGCGCGAGATCGGCATCCAGCCCGATGCGCTCCTGTGCCGCGCGCTCACGCCGGTGCCCGAGGAGGAAAAGGAAAAAATCTCCCTCTTCACCAACGTGCCCGAGTGGGGCGTGATCAGCATGTGGGACGTGGACACCATCTACAAGGTGCCGCGCATGCTGCACGAGCAGGGCCTCGATGGCCTGATCTGCGACAAGCTGCGCCTGAACACGCCGCCGGCCAATCTGAAGCGCTGGGACGACCTGGTGCGCGAGTGCGAAAGCCCCCGCGGCGAGGTCCGCATCGCCATGGTGGGCAAGTACGCCGAGCTGTCGGATGCCTACAAGTCGGTCAACGAGGCGCTCAAGCACGCCGGCATGAAGAACCACGTGCGCGTGAAGATCGCGCACCTGGACTCGGAGGCCATCACCGACGACAACGCCGCCGAGCTGCTCGGACACTACGACGCCATCCTGGTGCCCGGCGGCTTCGGCTCGCGCGGGGTCGAAGGCAAGATCAGCACCGCGCGCTACGCCCGCGAGCACGGGATCCCCTACCTCGGCATCTGTCTGGGGATGCAGGTGGCGACCATCGAATACGCGCGCAACGTGGCGAAGCTCGCCGGCGCCAACTCCACCGAGTTCGACCGCCAGTGCCCGCACCCGGTGATCGCGCTGATCACCGAGTGGCGCAACGAGGACGGCCGGCTGATGACGCGCGACGAGCACTCGGACCTGGGCGGCACCATGCGCCTGGGCGCCCAGACCTCGGACGTGCAGCCCGGCACGCTCGCCCACCGCATCTACGGCGACACCGTGACCGAGCGCCACCGCCACCGCTACGAAGCGAACGTGCAATACCTCGACCGCCTGCGCGACGCCGGCCTGGTGATCTCGGCGCTGACCCAGCGCGAGCAGCTCACCGAGATCATCGAGCTGCCGCAGGACGTGCATCCCTGGTACATGGGCGTGCAGTTCCACCCCGAGTTCAAATCCACGCCGTGGGATGGCCATCCGCTGTTCAACGACTTCGTGAAGGCGGCGGTGCAGCACCATGCGCGCGCGGCCGCCGCCGTGGCCGGCGCCGCGGCACCCGCCTGAGACAGAGAGGGCTTTTCATGCAACTGTGCGGTTTTCCCGTCGGCCTCGAACACCCCTTTTTCCTGATCGCCGGCCCCTGCGTGGTCGAGAGCGAGCAACTGCAGCTGGACGTCGCCGGCCAGCTCAGGGACATCACCTCCTCGCTCGGCATCCCCTTCATCTTCAAGAGCAGCTTCGACAAGGCCAACCGCAGCTCGGGCGCGAGTTTCCGGGGCCCCGGGATGGACAGAGGCCTGGAGATCCTGGCGAAGGTGAGGAAGGAAATCGGCGTGCCGGTGCTGACCGACGTGCACACCGAGGCCGAGGTGCCCCACGTCGCCGCAGTGGTGGACGTGCTGCAGACGCCGGCCTTCCTGTGCCGCCAGACGGACTTCATCCGCGCCGTGGCCCAGAGCGGCAAGCCGGTGAACATCAAGAAGGGCCAGTTCCTTGCGCCCCACGACATGAAAAACGTCATCGACAAGGCCCGCGCCGCCGCGCGCGAGGCGGGCTTGTCCGAAGACCGCTTCATGGCCTGTGAGCGCGGCGCGAGCTTCGGCTACAACAACCTGGTGAGCGACATGCGCAGCCTGGCCATCATGCGGGGCACCGGCGCGCCGGTCGTCTTCGACGCCACCCACAGCGTGCAGCTGCCGGGCGGCCAGGGCACGACGAGTGGCGGCATGCGCGAGATGGTGCCGGTGCTGTCGCGCGCCGCCGTCGCCGTAGGAGTGGCGGGCCTGTTCATGGAGACCCATCCCGACCCCTGCAACGCGCTCTCCGACGGCCCCAACGCCGTGCCGCTGAAGCACATGCGCGCGCTGCTGGAGACGCTGGTGCAACTCGACGCCGTGACCAAGAAGGCCGGCTTTCTGGAAAACGACTTTGGAGCCTGACAACGCCATGCCCGCCGGATACATCATTGCCTCGGTCACCGTCACCAACCCCGAGCAGTACGAGGAATACCGCAAGTGGAGCAGCGAGGCGATGCGCGTGCATGGCGCCGAGATCTGCGTGCGCGGCGGCAAGGTCGAGGTGCTGGAGGGCGACTGGGACCCGGGCCGCACCGTGATCCTGAAATTCCCCAGCTTCGAGGCCGCCAAGGCCTTTCACGACTCGCCCGAATACCGCAAGGCCCGGGCGGCACGCGAAGGCGCGGCCATCATGCGCCTGGTGTGCGTGGAAGGCGTCTGAACCCGCGCCCGGGCCTGCCCCGGGCCACCCGCTTTTCCAAACTCCCTGCTAGAGGATCACCATGAGTGCCATCGTTGACATCGTAGGCCGCGAAGTGCTGGACAGCCGCGGCAACCCCACCGTCGAGTGCGACGTGCTGCTGGAATCGGGCGTGATGGGCCGCGCCGCCGTGCCCAGCGGCGCCTCCACCGGCTCGCGCGAGGCCATCGAGCTGCGCGACGGCGACAAGGGCCGCTACCTCGGCAAGGGCGTGCTCAAGGCCGTGGAGCACATCAACACCGAGATCTCCGAGGCCGTGCTGGGCCTGGACGCTTCCGAGCAGGCCTTCCTCGACAGGACACTGATCGACCTCGATGGCACCGACAACAAGAGCCGCCTGGGCGCCAACGCCATGCTGGCCGTCTCCATGGCCGTGGCGCGCGCTGCGGCCGAGGAAGCCGGCCTGCCGCTGTACCGCTACTTCGGCGGCATGGGCGGCTGCCAGCTGCCGGTGCCGATGATGAACGTCATCAACGGCGGCGCGCACGCCAACAACAGCCTGGACCTGCAGGAATTCATGATCGTGCCGGTGGGTGCGCCGTCGTTTCGCGAGGCGCTGCGCTGGGGCGCCGAGGTCTTTCACGCCCTCAAGAAGATCATCGACGGCCGCGGCATGAGCACCGCCGTGGGCGACGAGGGCGGCTTCGCGCCCAGCGTGGACAGCCACGAGGCGGCCATCGGGCTGATCCTGGAGGCCATCGACGCCGCCGGCTACACCGCCGGTGGGCAGATCGCGCTGGCGCTCGATTGCGCGGCCAGCGAGTTCTACAAGGACGGCAAGTACGTGCTGGCCGGCGAGGGCGGCCTGGAACTCACGGCCCAGCAATGGACCGACATGCTCGCCAGCTGGTGCGACAAGTACCCGATCATCTCGATCGAGGACGGCATGCACGAGGGCGACTGGGAGGGCTGGAAGATCCTGACCGAGCGCCTGGGCAAGAACGTCCAGCTGGTGGGCGACGATCTGTTCGTGACCAACACCCGCATCCTCAAGGAAGGCATCGACAAGGGCATCGCCAACTCGATCCTCATCAAGATCAACCAGATCGGGACCTTGAGCGAGACCTTCGCCGCCATCGAGATGGCCAAGCGCGCCGGCTACACCGCCGTGATCAGCCACCGCTCGGGCGAGACCGAGGACGCGACGATTGCCGACATCGCCGTGGGCCTGAACGCCGGCCAGATCAAGACCGGCTCGCTGTCGCGCTCGGACCGCATCGCCAAGTACAACCAGCTGCTGCGCATCGAGGAAGACCTGGGCGACGTGGCCGAGTATCCGGGCCGCGCGGCGTTCTACAACCTGCGCTGAGCCTTCGTCGCCCTGCAGCCCGCGCGCCGTCCGTTCGGCCTTCCCGCCCCTGACGGCGCCCCCTTCCCCACGCCGTGAGCCATCGCCCCGTCGCGCTCGTCCTGGTGCTGCTGCTCCTGGGCATCCATGCACAGCTGTGGCAGGGGCGCGGCAGCATCCCGCACGTGCGCGAGATGCGCCGGCAGATCGCCGAGCAGCAGGCGGCCAACGCGCGCGCGCGCCAGGCCAACGAGCGCCTGGCTGCCGAGGTGCAGGACCTGCGCGAGGGCCTGGACATGGTCGAGGAAAAGGCGCGCAGCGAACTCGGCATGGTGCGCCAGGGCGAGATCTACGTGCACGTCACGCCCGCCGCCCCGCGCTGACGGCTCCGGCGGC
>NZ_ALEE01000144.1 GCF_000282995.1 Melaminivora alkalimesophila | reverse complement strand
GGCTCCGGCGGCGGGCCGCGCCGCCCTTCACTGCATGCCGGGAGGCACGGGCGGCTGCTTGTCGGCTTCGGTGAACAGCTGCGTCGCATCCACCCGATCGAAGTGGTACTGGCGCCCGCAGAAATCGCAACCCACCTCGACGCTGGCCCGCTCCTCGATGATCGACTGGACCTCGTCGCGCCCCAGGTTGCGCAGCATCGCCGCCACCCGCTCGCGCGAGCAGGTGCAGGCAAAGCGCGGTCCCGCCTCGCCCTGCAGTGGCTCGAACCGCAGCAG
>NZ_ALEE01000143.1 GCF_000282995.1 Melaminivora alkalimesophila | reverse complement strand
CCCCCCAGCCGCTCCTCCCAGAACAGGCGGTGGAGGATGGTGTGCACATCCAGCGTCAGCAACTCCTGGCGCGTCAGGCTCGCCGCCAGGGTGGCGATACGGCGAAAGTCCTCGTCGTGCGGCGCATCCTCGCCCCCTGCGGCGCGCGCGCCCTCCAGGTTGCCCGCACCCTGCGCTGGCATGCGCTGGATCATCAGGCCGGCCGCCACCTGTTCGTCGGCCGCCAACACCAGTGTGGTCTCCAGCTGCTCGGACTGGCGCATGTACTGGCCCAGCACCTGCGACAGGCGCTCCAGCCGGCCCTCGGGGCCATCGAGCGGCACCACCCCCTGGTAGGCCTGTTGACCGGGCAGGCGGCCCTGCGGATCGAGCGTGATGGCGCAGCGCCCGCCGCCCCCGGCATTCACCATGTCGGGCAGCTGCGCCCCGGGCCCGACGGTCCCCGTCACGGTGGCGGTCGCGCGCAGCTGCAGGTCCGAGCGCACCTCCGCCACCGCGAGCTTGACCGGGCCGTCGCCGAAAACCTGCAGCACCAGCGCGCCGTGGAACTTGAGGTGCGATTGCATCAGCACGCCGGCGGCGCACATCTCGCCCAGCAGCTCGGCCACTGGCGGCGGATAGGGCCCGGTCTCAGTATTGCCCGCGCGGCGCGCCAGCAGCTCCGTCCAGGCGCCCGTCAGGCGGACGATGGCCCCGCGCACCGGCAGGCCGTCGAAGAGGAATTTGTGCAGTTCGGACACGTCTGGCAATCGCTTTCTGTGGGGCGCAGCGCCCGGCGTCTCAGCCGAGGCGGCGCAAGGTGGAGCGGAAACGCCGCGCGTTCTCGATGTAGTGCTGGGCGCTCTGGCGCAGGCCCTCGATCTGCTCGGGCGTGAGCTCGCGCACCACCCGCGCCGGGCTGCCCAGGATCATGGAGCCGTCGGGAAATTCCTTGCCCTCGGTGACCAGCGCACCGGCGCCCACCAGGCAATTGCGCCCGATCTTCGCACCATTGAGCACCACGGCGCCGATGCCGATCAGCGAACCGTCGCCGATGGTGCAGCCATGCAGCATGACCTGGTGGCCGACGGTGACGCGCTCGCCGATCACGATCGGCATGCCGAAATCGGCGTGCAGCACGCTCGCGTCCTGCACGTTCGAGCCGGCGCCGATGGTGATGGTCTCGCAGTCGCCGCGCACCACGGTACCGAACCAGATGCTCGCATCCTCGCCCACCACCACATTGCCCATGACCTCGGCACTGTCGGCCACCCAGCTGGACGCCGCCAGCTGTGGCGCCTTGCCGTCGAGTTCGTAGATCGCCATCGCCCCGCCTTCGTCTGTGGTTGCTGCAAAACTACAATTGTAGGGATGGAGCTTCGCCAACGCGCCCTGGAGATCCTCGGCCTCACGGATCCCGACCAGAAGACCGCCCAGACCCTGGCGCTGTACGCCGCCGCAGATACCGTGGCGCTGGACCCACGGGCGCAGCTCGCGCCCACCGGCCAGCCCCTGCCCGGCCACCCGGCGCGCCCCCAGCTGCTGCACCACACGGAGGTGCCGCGCCGCCCCCCGTCCACGCTGCAGGGCCGCGCGGCGCTGATCCACGCCATCGCGCACATCGAGTTCAACGCCATCAACCTGGCGCTGGACGCGGTCTGGCGCTTCGCCGGCATGCCCGAGCCGTTCTACCGCGACTGGCTGCGCGTGGCCGCCGAGGAGGCGCGGCATTTCGACATGCTGCGCCAGCACCTGCGCACGCACTTGAACGCCGACTACGGCGACTTTCCCGCGCACCAGGGTCTGTGGGCCATGTGCGAGAAGACCGCGCACGACATCGTGGCGCGCATGGCGCTGGTGCCGCGCACGCTGGAGGCGCGCGGCCTGGACGCGACCCCGTTGATCCAGCACAAGCTGCGCGCCGTGGGCTCGCCCGACGCCCTGGAGGCCGTGGCGCTGCTGGGCATCATCGAGCGCGAGGAGATCGGCCACGTGGCGATCGGCAACCACTGGTACGCATGGCTGTGCGGGCGCGCCGGCCTGGATCCGGTGGCGCACTACGCCCTGCTGGTCGCACAATACCAGGCGCCGCGCCCCAAGCCGCCGCTCAACCTGCGGGCGCGCCGCGCCGCCGGTTTCAGCGAGACCGAGCTCGCCTGGCTGGAACACCAGTGAGCCCCGCCGCAGCGGCGCCGCAGCGCTTGCCTACAATGGGGCGGCACGGCCGCTTCGTCCCAGGCGATTGCCCCTTCCATGACCGCCCCGCCCTCTCCGAGCCCCTCTTCTCCAGCCTCCCTCAGCACCGGCTCGATGATCGCCCGCCAGGCCATCATGAACGGCCAGCAGGCCGTCGTCGGCTACGAACTGTTCAACCGCTCGCGCACGCAGCACACGGCGGCCAGCGATGCGCTCCTGACCTTCACCGCCCTGTCGCACGCCGGCACCGATGAGCTCGTCGGCCAGGTGCTGCTGTTCGTCAACTGCACGCACGAGAGCCTCGGAGGCGGGCACCTGGACCTGGTCTCGCCCGACAAGGTGGTGCTGGAGATCCCGCCCCTGGGCCACGCCGCCGCCGAGGAGGTGCACGCGCGCCTGCCGATCCTGCAGCAGCTGCGCGAGCGTGGCTTCCATCTGGCCTTCAACCACACGGTGCTGGAGTCCACCTATGCGCCCTGGCTGCCGCTGGCCGACTACATCAAGCTCGACCTGTGCCTGCTCGCGCCCGACCAGGTCGCCGTGCTGGTCAAATACGCCGGGCGCCACAGCCAGGCCGAGCTGATCGCCGACAAGGTCGAGTCCGCGCAGCAATACGACATGGCCTCCTCGCTCGGGGTCCAGCTGTTCCAGGGTTTCTGGTTCGCGCGTCCCACCCTGGTGCAGGCGCGCGTCCTGACACCGGCGCAGACCACCGTGGTGCAGCTGATCAACCTGGTGCGCAGCCAGGCGTCCATCGAGGACATCGAGGCGGTGCTCAAGCGCGATGCCGGTCTGGTGTTCAACCTGCTGCGCCTGATCAATTCCGCCGGGCTGGGCATGGCGCGCGAGATCAATTCCCTGCGCCAGGCCGTCATGCTGCTCGGGCTGAAGAAGCTGTTCCGCTGGGCGGCGCTGCTGCTCACGGCGGTGCGCAACGCCGACGCGCCGCCCTCCGTCGCCACCAGCGCGGTGGTGCGCGGCCGGCTGATGGAGCTGCTGGCGCAGGACCTGCAATCGCCGGAGGAAGCCGGCCAGGCCTTCGTGGTCGGTTTGTTTTCCATGCTCGACCAGCTGCTCGGCATGCCTCTGGCCGACGCCATCGGGCTGCTCGACCTGCCCCAGTCCACGGCCGATGCCGTGCTGCACCACCGCGGGCTCCACGGCGGCCTGCTGGCGCTCGCCCAGGCCTGCGAGCGCGGCGATGTGGCGGCCTTCCAGGAAGCGGCCCGGGCGCTCGGCATCGATGAGCGGCGCGTCGACGCGGCCCACGTCCAGGCCCTGAGCTGGGCCAGCGCCATCGACCGGGACGGAGGCTGAACGCCCGTCCGCGCTCCATCCGTTCGCCCTTCTGCCCAACGACCCATGTCCGACACCCAGGCAAGCGCCTCCCCCCTGCCCTCCACCGAAGCCGCGGCCGACCCTGCCGCCAGCGACCTGGTCGTGATCGCCCGCCAGGCCATCCTGGACGACAAGCGGGCGGTGTACGGCTACGAGCTCTTCGACCGCTCGGTGGCAGCCAGCTCGCATACCGCCGCCAGCGACGCGGCCCTGTTGTTCAACGCTCTGTCCTTCGCCGGATCGGAGGCGCTGGGCGACCGCAAGACGGTCTTCATCAACTGCACGCACGAGAGCCTGGTGGGGCGGCACCTGGAGCTGATCCACCCGGAGCGCGTGGTGCTGGAGGTGCCGATCCTGGGCGCCAACGCCGAGCCCGAGCAGATCGAGCGGCTGCTGCC
>NZ_ALEE01000142.1 GCF_000282995.1 Melaminivora alkalimesophila | reverse complement strand
GCGGCTGCTGCCGATCCTCGGCGACCTGCGCGCGCGCGGCTTTCGCATCGCCTTCAACCAGGACGTGCTGCGCCGCGCCTACACCAGCTGGCTGCCCCATGCCTCCTTCATCAAGCTCGACCTGCAGGCCTTCAAGCCAGAGCTTGCCGAGCCCCTGGTGAAGTTCGCGCGCGCCCACAGCGAGGCCAGGCTGGTGGCCGAGAAGGTCGAGACGGCCGAACAGTACGAGCGCATGGCCGCGCTGGGCGTCAAACTGTTCCAGGGCTACTGGTTCGCCCAGCCCACGGTCGTCAAGGCCCAGACCATCCGCCCCTCGCAGGCGACCATCCTGCAGCTCATCAACCTGGTGCGCAAGCAGGCCGCGGTCACGGAGATCGAGGAGCTGCTCAAGAAGGACCCGACCCTGTCCTTCAACCTGCTGCGCTTCATCAACTCGTCGGGCTTCGGGCTGTCGGTGGAGATCACGTCGTTTCGCCATGCCGTGATGATCCTGGGGCTCAAGAAGCTGTTCCGCTGGGCGGCGCTCCTCTTGACCACCTCGCGCAATACGGGCTCGCCCCCGGCGGTGGGGCAGACGGCGGTGGTGCGCGGGCGGCTGATGGAGCTGCTCGCCGCCGAGTTGCTGCCGCCCGACGAGTGCGACAACGCCTTCGTGGTGGGCGTGTTCTCGCTGCTGGACGTGATGCTCGGCATTCCGTTGCAGCAGGCCCTGGAGACCGTCGCGCTGCCGCAATCGGTGGTGGATGCGCTGATGCATGGCACCGGCGTCTTTGCTCCCTTCCTGGAGCTCACCCGGGCCTGCGAGAGCGGGGACGATGCGGCCTTCGCACGCACCGCCGAGGCCCTGCACCTGTCCAACCGCCAGGTCAACTGGGCCCACCTGCAGGCGCTCGCCTGGGCGGAGAGCCTGCTCGAGCAAGGCGACTGAGGCGCCGGCCCGCGCTCAGCCGCGCGGGTGGTGGCGGGCGTGCAGCTGCTTGAGCCGCTCGCGCGCCACGTGCGTGTAGATGGTGGTGGTGGAGATGTCGGCGTGGCCGAGCAGCAGCTGCACCACGCGCAGGTCGGCCCCGTGGTTGAGCAGGTGCGTGGCGAAGGCGTGGCGCAGCGTGTGCGGCGACAGCGGCGCCGTGATGCCGGCCTGCCGGGCGTATTTCTTCACGATCATCCAGAACATGACGCGGCTCATCGCGGCGCCGCGCTGGGTGACGAACAGGTCCTCGCTCTGGCGCCGCCCAAGGATGGCGCCGCGCGCCTGCCCCAGGTAGCGCTCCAGCCACAGGCGCGCCTCCTCGCCGAAGGGCACCAGCCGCTCGCGCGCCCCCTTGCCCATGACGCGCAGCACCCCTTCCGCCAGGCCCAGGTGGAAGGTCTTGAGCGCCACCAGCTCGCTCACGCGCAGGCCGCTGGCGTACATCAGCTCGAGCATCGCGCGGTCGCGCAGGCCCAGCGCCGACTCCACGTCCGGCGCGCGCAGGAGCGCCTCCACCTGGGCCTGGCTGAGCGCCTGCGGCAGGCGCGGCGCCTGGCGCGCCGCCCCCAGCCGCACGGTCGGATCCTGCGCCATCAGGCGCTCGCGCAGCGCCCAGCGAAAGAAACGCCGGAAGACCGTCAGGCGCCGGTTGGAGGTGCTGGCGCGGGTCTGGGCATGCCGATGTGCGAAATAGCCGTGCAGCAGGCCCTCGTCCGCCCGCAGCAGCCCGCGCCCCTGTGCGGCCAGCCACAGCGCCAGTGCCATGAGGTCACGCCGGTAGGCATCCAGCGTGTTGCGCGCCAGCCCCTCCTCCAGCCAGAGGGCATCCGTGAACTGCAGGATCAGGTCCTGTTCGGAGGGTGGCACCACGGGCACAGCTTCGGCGAGACACACAGTGTTACGATGCGCGGCGGTTTTCGCGGCGCAGCAATCGGTAATTACCCCATTCGGGCTCTTTGGCGCGCCCGGGTGGGCGGCCGGCAGTTGCGCTATTCTGCCGCTCTTGCGCCCAACACAAGACAGGAGACCCATCCATGCGCTGGATTCAGAAAATCGGCCTCGGCCTGACCCTCGGTGCCGCCCTCGTCGCCACCACCGCCCACGCCCAGAAGCAGCAGTTCATCAACGTCCTGACGGGCGGCCAGAGCGGTGTGTACTACCCGCTGGGCGTGGCGCTGTCGCAGGTCTATGCCAAGACCATTCCCAACGCCCGCGCCACGGCGCAGGTCACCAAAGCCTCGGCCGAGAACCTGAACCTGCTGCAGGCCGGACGCGGCGAAGTCGCCTTCACGCTGGGCGACGCGCTGTCGGACGCCTGGAAGGGCGATGCCGAGGCGGGCTTTCCCAAGAAGCTCGACAAGCTGCGCGGCCTGTCCGCCACCTACAACAACTACATCCAGATCGTCGCCAACGCCGACGCCGGCATCAAGACGCTGGCCGACCTCAAGGGCAAGCGCATCTCCGTGGGCGCGGCGCGCTCGGGCACCGAGCTCAACGCCCGCGCCATCCTGAAGGCTGCCGGCATGAGCTACAACGACCTGGGCAAGGTCGAGTACCTGCCCTTCGGCGAGTCGGTCGAGCTGATCAAGAACCGCCAGCTCGACGCCACGCTGCAGTCCGCCGGCCTGGGCGTCGCCTCGATCCGCGACCTGGCGACCACGGTGAAGATCGTCGTCGTGCCGGTGCCCGCCGACGTGGTCGCCAAGGTGGGAGACGCTGCCTACCAGCCCGCCACCATCCCCGCCGGCACCTACACCGGCCAGACGGAGGACGTGGCCACGGCCGCCATCCCCAACTTCCTGGTGACGCACGCGGGCGTGTCGGACGAGCTGGCCTACGAGATGGCCAAGCAGCTCTACGAGAACCTGGACACCCTGCACGCCGCGCACAACGCCGCCAAGGCCATCAAGCGCGAGAACGCCGTCCAGGGAATGCCCGTCCCGCTGCACCCCGGGGCCGAGCGCTACTACAAGGAAGTCGGCCTGATCAAGTGACGAGGGCCTGAGCCCCGTCCTGATACCAGAGACGACACGGCCCCTTCGACAGGGGCCGTTTTCATGACACGGACACCACCATGAGCGAAACCCCCACCACCGCCGGCCCGCTGGCCGGCCGGCGCAGCCCCCTGTTCTGGGTCGCCATCCTGTTCTCGGCCTTCCAGCTGTGGACGGCGGCCTTCCAGCCCATGTCCAGCCAGGTCATCCGTGCCATCCACGTGGGCTTCGTGCTGCTCATGATCTTTGCCCTGTACCCGCCGGGCGAGCACCGCTCCCCCGGCGTGGCGCGTGCCGGGCGCGTGCTGGGCTGGGCGCTCGGGCTGCTCGGCTTTGCCTTCAGCTTCTACCACTGGATCTACGAGGCCGACCTCACGGCGCGCGCCGGCGAGCTGGTCTCCATGGACTGGGTGATCGGCATCGTACTGATCGCACTGGTCTTCGAGGCGGCGCGCCGCGCCATGGGCTGGGGGCTGCCGGTCATCTGCGGCGTGTTCCTGGCCTATGGCATGTTCGGCGAATACCTGCCGGGCATGCTGGCGCACCGCGGCTTCGGCATGGACCAGATCGTCAGCACGCTGGCCTTCGGCACCGAGGGCATCTACGGCACGCCGACCTACGTCTCCTCCACCTACATCTTCCTGTTCATCCTGTTCGGCGCCTTCCTGGAGCAGGCCGGGATGATCAACCTGTTCAACGACTTCGCCCTGGGCACGGTGGGCCACACGCGCGGCGGCCCGGCGAAGGTGTCGGTGATCTCCTCGGCGCTGATGGGCACCATCAACGGCTCGGGCGTGGCCAACGTGGTCACCACCGGGCAGTTCACCATCCCGCTGATGAAGCGCTTCGGCTACACCCCGGCCTTCGCCGGCGGCGTGGAGGCCACGGCCAGCATGGGAGGGCAGATCATGCCGCCGGTGATGGGGGCGGTGGCCTTCATCATGGCCGAGACCATCAACGTGCCCTACGTGGCGATCGTCAAGGCGGCCGTCATCCCGGCCATCCTGTACTTCTTCACGGCGTTCTGGATGGTGCACCTGGAGGCCGGGCGCAAGTCGCTGCTGGGCCTGCCCAAGGACGAGTGCCCCGATCCCTGGGTCGCGGTGCGCCAGCGCTGGTACCTGCTGCTGCCGCTGATCGGGCTGGTGGGGCTGCTGTTCTCGGGCTACACGCCCATGTTCTCGGGCACCGTCGGCCTGGCGCTCACGGTGATCCTGATCTTCGGCGCAGCCGTGATCAGCGGCGTGCGCGGCACCGCCCTGCGCTCGCTGTTCTGGGTGCTGCTGGGCTTTGCCTGCGCGGGCTTCTACTGGTTCGGGGTCGGCACCTTCATGGCCATCACTGCCGTGCTGGTGGCGCTGACCTACGTGCTGCGCCGCGGTGGCGATGCGCGCCAGCTGGCGCTCACCGCGCTGGCCGACGGCGCGCGCCATGCGCTGCCGGTGGCGATCGCCTGCGCCCTGGTGGGCGTGATCATCGGCATCATCAACCTGACGGGTGTGGCGGCCGAGCTGGGCGGGCACATCATCGCCATCGGCGAAAAGAGCCTGCTGCTGGCGCTGTTCCTGACCATGCTGACCTGCCTGGTGCTGGGCATGGGGATTCCGACCATCCCCAACTACATCATCACCAGTTCGCTGGCAGCGCCCGTGCTGCTGCAATTGGGCGTGCCGCTGATCGTCTCGCACATGTTCGTCTTCTACTTCGGCATCATGGCCGACCTGACACCGCCGGTGGCGCTGGCGGCCTTCGCGGCGGCGCCGATCGCCCGGGAAAGCGGGCTGAAGATCGGCATCCAGGCGGTGCGCATCGCGGTGGCGGGTTTCGTCGTGCCTTACATGGCGGTCTACAGCCCGGCGCTGATGCTGCAGGAGGGCAACTGGCTCGATACCGGCTGGGTGGTCTTCAAGGCCCTGCTGGCGGTTTCCATGTGGGGTGCCGGCGCCATCGGCTTCCTGTTCGGCCCGCTGAACTGGGTCGAGCGCATCGTGGCCATCGGCGCGGCGAGCCTGCTGGTGGTGGCGTTGCCGCTCACGGACGAGGCTG
This sequence comes from Melaminivora alkalimesophila, assembly GCF_000282995.1. Lineage (GTDB taxonomy): Bacteria > Pseudomonadota > Gammaproteobacteria > Burkholderiales > Burkholderiaceae_C > Melaminivora > Melaminivora alkalimesophila. The sequence goes on along the minus strand of NZ_ALEE01000142.1, from coordinate 5,806 downwards.
GCCTGGCCGCCATCGGGCTGTTCCTTGCCTGGCACTGGTGGCGCCATCGCGCCGTGGCGCGGCAGGCGGCCTGAGGAGGGCGGGGAGTGGTCCTGGGAATCTGCCTCGCCCTGGCCGCAGCCGGCGCGGCCGGCCCGGTCTTCGTTGCGGCCCCGGAGTTCACGCTCGCCTGGACCCACTCCATCGAGAAGGTGCGCTGGGAGGAGGACTACCGCATCCAGGCCGGCTCCCCCCCTGTGCTGCTTGCCACGGCCGCCCGGGTGCGCGGCTCGGCGGCCGGCATGGAGCCGCCCCCCGACGCGCGGCTCGAGGGCGGCTGGTACCACTACCGCCCGGCGGAACGGATGCCGGGAGTTCTGCGCCTGACGCGCTCGGAATTCACGGCCGACTACGAGCTGTGCGTGCGCGGGGAATGCCATCCCATGGGCCGCTGGCTGCCATCCGATGGGGCGCTGACGCTGCTGCGTGCCTGCAGCGCCCCCGCCACCGTCCAGTCAGCCCCTTAGGCCTGCCGGCGCGCGCGCCCCACCCTGCCGCTCACCCGGCGGCTCCGGCGCGGCCCGACAGCGGGGGCAGGTCCGCGCTCCACAGGGTGGCGCGGTTGCGCCCGTGGCGCTTGGAGAAGTACATGGCGGCATCGGCCCGCTCCAGGCAGGCCAGGGCCTCGTCGTCCTGGCCGTCCAGCGCACTCACGCCCAGGCTGATGGTGATGCGCAGCGCGCGCTCTTCGGAGATCGCGATCTCGCGCTGCGCCACCGCCCGGCGCAACTCCTCGGCGCGCCGCAGCCCCTCCTCGGCCGTCGCGCCGGACAGCAGCACGGCAAATTCCTCGCCCCCGATGCGCCCGAGCATGTCCTGACGGCGCAGCCGGCCCGCCACCGTCTGTGCCAGCTCGCGCAGCACCACGTCGCCGATGGCGTGGCCGTGGGTGTCGTTGACCTGCTTGAAGTGGTCGATGTCGAGCAGCACCACCGCAGCCGCCGGCACCAGCCCGGCGCGCAGGTGCTGCAGCTCGGTTGCCATCCGCTCTTCGAAGGCGCGCCGGTTGGGCACGCCGGTCAGCGCATCGGTGAGCGCCAGCGTCTCCAGCCGCGCCTCGCGCTGGCGCCGCTCGGTCACGTCGCTCACCACCCAGCAGTGGCCGATGGAGCGCTCGCCCTCGCGCAGGTGCAGCGACTCCACCTCCAGGAAGCGGCCGTCCGGCAGGCCGTGCAGCGTGCGTCCGGTGGGCAGCGCGCGCTGGCCGTCCCGGCGCAGCAGCACCTTGCGCAGCCCTTGCGGCAACCGCTTTCCCAGCACCGCCAACGGCAGGCCCACCAGGGTCGATGGCTCGGCATCCGAGCCGAAGGCGTGCATCAGCATCCGGTTGGCGGCGACCACGCGCCGTCCCCGCGCGTCGGCGATCAGGATGCCCGAAGGGAAGCGGTCGATCAGCGCCGCCACCGTCTGCTGCGCCTGCTCGAGCGCCAGCTCGGCCCGCCGGCGCGCGTCGATGTCCATGAGCGTCCAGATCACGGCACCGCGCTCGTCGTCCGGATCGAGCAAGGTGCCCTGCATGTCGAACCAGTGCCAGCGCGAGCCGGCCGTGCGCAGCTGCCGGATGGCGTGCACCGTGCCGCTCGCCTGCAGCTGTCGGTAGAGTGCGCCGAAAGCCTCGAAGCTCTCCCGGTTCGGGTGGATCCGCTGCAGCGACTGGCCCGGCGGCTGGTCGCCCACGGGCAGCCCGAAGGCCCGGGCCGCGCGCTCGTTGGCATAGGAGATGTCGCGCCCCGGCGTGGCGACGAAGATCAGCGCGCTGCTGCGATCCAACAGGGCGTGGATCAGGCGCGCCTGCTCGACCCGCTGCTGGATGTCGGTCTGCGTGCCCAGCAGACGCAGCGGCCGACCGGCCCGGTCGCGCTCGGCCACGCCACCGCGCATCTCGATGCTGCGCCAACCTCGCTCGGCGGTCGCCATGCGCGCCTCCAGGCGCAGCTCCCCGCCCTCCCGGCGATGGCGCTGGAGTTCGGCGCGCACGCGCTCGCGGTCGGCGGGATGGACGCGCTGCAGCAGCCCCTCGAAGTCCAGGGGAAACGCCTGGTCAGCATGGCCGAGCATCTCGTAGCAGCGCGCGTCCCAGTGCACCCGGCCGCTGTGGCAATCCCACTGCCAGAGACCGTCGCGCACCGCGCCCACCGCCAGGCGCAGCCGCTCCTCGCTGCGCCGGATGCCCTCCTGCAGGGCCTCGTCGCGCGTGACGTCATGCACATAGCCGTACCACGACAGCCTGCCCTCCTCGTCGCGCTGGGCCCGGGCATGGCCGTGCAGCCAGCGCACCCCTTGCGGCTGCGCGGCGTCGTCCACCCGATAGCGGTGGTTCCAGGGCTCCAGCGTCGCCAGACTGCGCCGGATCGACGCGCGCAGCGCGGGCCGGTCGGCGCGGTGCACGGCCGCCATGAGCGCCGACGGCTCGATGGTCCCGTCGGCCGACGTGCCGTGCACGCTCTGGAAGGCCGGGGTGGAGAACGCCAGCCTTGGCCGCCCGTCGCTTGCCATGCGCATCTCGAACAGCCCCCCGGGCGCCTCGTGGGCGAGCAAGGCAAAGCGCCGCTCGGCCAGCAGGCGTCGGCGCTCGCTGCGCTCGTGCTGCACCACCAGCCACAGGCTCCACAGCGCGCCCAGCGTGACCAGAAGGGTCCCGATCCCGTCGCGCAGGCGCACCACGCGCTGGGCGCGCTTGACGGGCGCCAGCACGGCGCGCAGGTCCAGGTCCGCCAGCACGAGCAGCGACCGCCCGGGCACGCGGTTCCACGCGACGAGCAGCGGGTCGCCGTGTTCGGTCTCCAGCGCGTCGCCTCCCCGCTCCCCCGATGCATCCACCAGCGCCAGGCGCTGCGGCGCGAGCGACTGGCCCAGCGCCTCTTCCAAGTTCCGGGAGCGGGCCAGGTAGATGCCATCGGTGCGCACCAGGCTGAGCACCTCTCCGTCGCTGCCGCTCGCCAGGGCCCGCAGGTACTGGGCCAGGTGTTCGGGCGAGAGCGACAGCACCAGCACGCCGGCAAAGGCGCCCTCCGGCGAGCGCAGCGCCCGCGTGAGCTGGATCGACCATTGCTGCGAGACCCGCCCACGCACCGGACGGCCGACGTAGAGGCCCTCCACCCGCCCCTGCGCCTGGACCTGGAAGTGTTCCCGGTCGCGGATCGAGACGGCTGCCTGGGGTCTGCCCTGGGGCTCCAGGCTGGAATAGACGATATCGCCCCGCGCATCGGCCACCGCCACCTGCAGCACCACGCCGGGTGGATAGGCCGACGCCAGGCTGCGCACCGCATGATCGAAGCCCGCCTGCTCGCGCCGCGCATACACCGAGGCCAGGCCCTGCAGGGTCGCGTCCATGCCCGACAGCAGCGTCTGCACCTGGATTGAAGTGGCATGCGCCATTTGGCTGGCGCGCAACTGCGCCTGGGCACGCGCCTCGCGCAGCTGCGCCTGCTGGCCCCCCAGCAGCGCCACCCAATAGGCCACCACCACGGCCACGAAACAACCCAGCGCCAGCAGCAGGCGCCGACGCCGCCCGCGCCTGCCCACCCACGCGCGAGGCAGCGGCAAAGTGGACAGGGGTTGCGGCATGAAGATTCAATCTGGCCGTTGTGCAAGTGCCCACTGCACATGCTCGCGCACGGTCTCGCTATGGTGCCCGAGCCGGCTGGAAAGGGCCACGCGCAGCCCCTCGGCCTGTAGCGGATCCGCACTGCGCAGGGCATTGCCCAGCGCCACCGCGATGTTGCGCAGCCAACGCTCGTGCCCGATGCGGCGGATCGGGCTGCCCTCGGTGGCACGCAGGAAGGTGGCCTCGTCCCAGGCGAACAGCTCCACCAGCTGCGCCCCCACCAGGCCCGCGCGGGCATCGAAATCCGGCAGGCTGCTCACCTGCGCGAACTTGTTCCACGGGCAGGCGAGCTGGCAGTCATCGCAGCCATAGATGCGGTTGCCCATGAGCGGCCGCAGCTGCGGGTCGATGGCGCCGTGGTGCTCGATGGTGAGGTAGGAGATGCAGCGGCGCGCATCGACCCGGTAGGGGGCGACGATCGCCCCGGTGGGGCAGACATCCATGCACGCCGTGCACGACCCGCAGTGGGCGCTCACTGCCTCCGTGGGCTCCAGCGCCACGTCCACGTAGATCTCCCCGAGGAAAAACATGGAGCCCGCCTCGCGCGACAGCACCAGCGTGTGCTTGCCCCGCCAGCCCTGGCCGCTCCTGCTGGCCAGCTCCGCCTCCAGCACCGGCGCCGAGTCGGTGAACACCCGGTGGCCAAAGGGGCCCAGCGCCTCGGCGATGCGCTCGCTGAGTTTCTGCAGCCGGCTGCGCAGCACCTTGTGGTAGTCGCGGCCCCGCGCATAAACCGATACGATGGCCTCCCCGGGCCGCTGCAGGCGCGCGAACTCGAGCGCCTGCCAGTCCTCGGGGGTGTTGCGCGGCAGGTAGTCCATGCGCGCCGTGATCACGCTGACCGTGCCGGGCACCAGCTCCGCCGGGCGGGCGCGCCGCGCACCGTGCGCCTCCATGTAGTGCATGTCGCCGTGAAAGCCTTCGGCCAGCCACTGCATCAGCCCCGGCTCGGCGCTGGACAGGTCCACCCCCGCGATCCCGATCTGGGAAAATCCCAATTCCCGGGCCCATTGCCTTAGGAGAGGAAGAAGTTGACTGCTGCTGGCGACCATCGTGGACAAATTGTAGGAAGCCCGCACTCCCCACCCGCCGAATGGGCGCTTCACTGGCCCAGCGAGGACGACACCCGGGCCTTCGCGCAGCGGCTGGCGATGCAGCCGGCGCTGCGCAACGCCTTCATCACCCTGGAGGGCGAGCTCGGCGCCGGCAAGACCACCCTGGTGCGTCATCTGTTGCGCGCACTCGGCGTCACGGGGCGCATCAAGAGCCCGACCTACGCGGTCGTCGAGCCGCACCAGGCCGGGTCGCTCGACATCTGGCACTTCGACTTCTACCGTTTCGACGATCCCCGCGAGTGGGAAGACGCGGGCTTTCGCGACATCTTTGCCGGCCCCGGCCTGAAACTGGCGGAATGGCCCGCCAAAGCGGTCGGCGCCCTGCCCGTGCCCGACCTTGCCATCTCGCTGCAAGCCGGCGATGATGGCAGCCGGCACGCGCGCATCGCTGCCGCCACCCCATGCGGCCTGGAGCTGCTCCACGGCCTGCGCCAGGACCCGCCCCGGACGCGATGAGCAAGAACGCACCTTCCGCCCACCCTGCCGGTTCTTCCCTCCTTCCCAGCGCCCGCCGGCGTGCGCTGCTGCGTGCCGGCAGCCTGGTGCTGCTGCTGGGCCACCAGCACCTGGCGCGCGGCGCCTCGATCCTGGCGGTGCGCATCTGGCCCGCCCAGGACTACTCCCGTGTCACCATCGAATCCGACCGGCAACTGGTCGCGCGCCAGTTCTTCGTGGCGACACCGCCGCGGCTCGCCGTCGACATCGAGGGCATCGACCTGAGCCCCTCCCTGCGCGAGCTGGTCGCCAAGGTGCAGCCGGACGATCCGAACATCGCCGGCATCCGCGTCGGCCAGAACGCCCCGGGCGTGGTGCGGCTGGTCATCGACCTCAAGCAGGCGGCGCTGCCGCAGGTGTTCTCGCTCCCGCCCGTCGCCGCCTACCAGCACCGGCTGGTATTCGACCTCTACCCCGAGCAGGCGCCGGACCCGCTGGAGGCGCTGATCGCCGAGCGGCTGCGCGACGCCTCGGCCCCGCCACGGCCCACCCTGGTCGCCGCCGCCCCCTCTGCGGGTGCCGACCCGCTCGAGGAGCTGATCGCCCGCCA
>NZ_ALEE01000141.1 GCF_000282995.1 Melaminivora alkalimesophila | reverse complement strand
GTCACGGCCGCCTCGGGGCGGCGCAGCGACGGCGGATCGAACAGCATGGTGTAGCTGCGCACGATGTGGCCGGAGCTCCAGCTGGCATCGATGACCAGATCGACGAAGGGCTCGTTGATCGGGCGGCTGCTGGACAGCCGCAGCACCGCGCTGCCATCGGGGCGGCGGTGCAGCTGTACCTGGACGCCGTGGGCCGCGGTCGAGTATTCCATGCCCTGCGCGCGGAAGACTTCCGGACTGGCAGGGGCGACGCGCAGCGACTCGGCCTCGGCAGCGGTGATCTGGGGCAGCTCGATCTCGGCGCGCAGCGGCTCGCCCAATGCGGACTGCACGTGGATCCTCCCCAGGGCCAGTGCATGGGCATCGTAAGCGTGAAGGCCCGCTGTGATGGCGATGGCCGAAGCCAGGGCAGAGAATTTCCAGCGGTGCATGGCGACGAAAAACGGTGAAGGGGAAGGGGCCGGAGGGGGCAATTTTCTTGTGGCCATGGGCAAGGCCGCGCCGGCGCGTATGAATATGTAAAAAGCACCATAGCAGCAACGGTTTGCAGTGACAAGCTGCGCAGGGCGGCGGACATTTGCCCCCGCGGGAGCGGCTTCACAAAGGCCCGTTGGGATGTTGGAAACCGACAACGACCCGTAACAACGGGTATCCGTGCCAGGGCCGCCGGGCGCGCCGCAACAGCGCGCCCGGAAGGCCCCGCGCTCAGGCCTGCAACAGGATCCGCAGCATGCGCCGCAGCGGCTCGGCGGCGCCCCACAGCAGCTGGTCGCCGATCACGAAGGCCGAGACGTACTCCGGCCCCATGTTGAGCTTGCGCACCCGGCCCACGCCGATGTCCAGCCCGCCGGTGATGGCGGCCGGCGTGAGCTCCTTCACGGTGAGGGCGCGCTCGTTGGCGACGAACTTCACCCAGGGGTTGCCGCCCTGGATGAGCGATTCGATCTCGGCGAGCGGCAGGTCCTTCTTCAGCTTGAGCGTCAGCGCCAGCGAGTGGCAGCGCATGGCGCCGATGCGCACGCACAGGCCATCGACGGGGATGGGGCGGTCGGTGCCCAGGATCTTGTTGACCTCGGCTTGGCCCTTCCACTCTTCCTTGGACTGGCCGTTGTCGAGCTGCGAGTCGATCCACGGGATCAGCCCGCCCGCCAGCGGCGCGCCGAAGAATTCGGTGGGCACGTCCTCGCGGATGGTCTGGGCGACCTTGCGGTCGATGTCCAGGATGGCGGAAGCAGGGGTGGCCAGGTCGTCCGCCACGGCCGCGTGGATCACGCCCATGCCCTTGAGCAGCTCGCGCATGTGGTTGGCGCCACCGCCCGAGGCCGCCTGGTAGGTCATGGAGCTGACCCACTCGACCAGGTCGGCCTTGAACAGCCCCGCCAGGCCCATCAGCAGGATGGAGTTGGTGCAGTTGCCGCCGATCCAGTCCTTGCCGCCGGCCGCCAGCCGGCGCTTGATCAGCCCCTCGTTGACCGGGTCGAGCACGATGACGGCGCCGTCCTCCATGCGCAGGGCGCTGGCGGCATCGATCCAGTGGCCCTGCCAGCCGCTGGCGCGCAGCTTCGGGTAGACCTCCTTGGTCCAGTCGCCGCCCTGGCAGGTGATGACGATGCTGCACTTGGCCAGCTCGGCGATGTCGCCCGCGTCCTTCAGCTCGGTGTGCGTGCGCGCCATGGCGGGCGCCTTGCCGCCGGCGTTGGAGGTCGAGAAGAAGACCGGCTCGATCAGCTCGAAGTCGCCCTCGGCCTGCATGCGGTCCATCAGGACGGAGCCGACCATGCCGCGCCAGCCGACGAGGCCTACCAGTTGCTTGCTCATGGGAAAACGCCCTTTCAAAACAAGGTTGCAAAAACAGTGCGCACGTGACCGGCGGCTGCTTCTACCTTGCCCCGGCTCGTCTGGGCCGGGAGGGGCGCACGACGATGCCGGGGCTGGTCAGCCCTTGATGGTCGTGGTCTTGGTGGTGCCAAGGTCGCGCGCGCCCCGGCCGGCCCGGGGGGCGGGCCGATGCTTCACGGGGAAGGGGCGGGCGACATGCATGGCGGGAGATTGTAGGGGATGCGGCCGGCCGGGCTGCATGCCCCTAGGAACGCGCGTTCAGCGCAGGGCGTTGACCACCGCATCGCCCATCTGCTGCGTGCCCACTTTGGTGGTGCCCTCGCTCCAGATGTCCGGCGTGCGCAGGCCTTGCGCCAGCACGGCCTTGACGGCGGCTTCGATGCGGTCGGCCGCCTCGGCCTGGCCCAGCGAGAAGCGCAGCATCATGGCCGCCGACAGGATGGTCGCCAGCGGGTTGGCCACGCCCTTGCCGGCGATGTCGGGCGCGCTGCCGTGGCTGGGCTCGTACAGGCCCTGCTTCCTGTCGTTGAGCGAGGCCGAGGGCAGCATGCCGATGGAGCCGGTGAGCATCGAGGCCTCATCGCTCAGGATGTCGCCAAACATGTTGCCCGTGACGATCACGTCGAAGGCCTTGGGCGCCTTGACCAGCTGCATGGCGGCGTTGTCCACGTACATGTGTTCCAGCTGCACGTCGGGGTAGTCCTTGTGCACCTCGGTGACCACGTCCTTCCAGAACTGGAAGGTCTCCAGCACGTTGGCCTTGTCCACGCTGGTGACCTTCTTGTTGCGCTTTCTTGCCGCCTCGAAGGCCACGCGCGCGATGCGCTCGATCTCCGGGCGCGAGTAGCGCATGGTGTCGAAGGCTTCCTCGCTGCCGGGGAAGGGACCATCCTCGGCAGTGCGCCGGCCACGCGGCTGGCCAAAATAGATGTCGCCCGTCAGCTCGCGGATGATCAGGATGTCCAGGCCCGCCACCAGCTCGGGCTTGAGGCTGGAGGCGCCCACCAGCTGCTCGTAGCAGATGGCGGGGCGGAAGTTGGCGAACAGGCCCAGCGCCTTGCGCAGGCCCAGGATGGCCTGCTCGGGGCGCAGCGGGCGATCGAGCGTGTCGTACTTCCAGTCGCCCACGGCGCCGAACAGGATGGCGTCGGACTCGCGCGCGAGCTTCAGCGTCGCCTCGGGCAGCGGATGGCCGGCGGCCTCGTAGGCCGCGCCGCCCACGGGCGCGCTCTCCATCTCCAGGCCCAGGCCCAGCACTTCCAGGACCTTGACCGCCTCGGCGACGATCTCCGGGCCGATGCCGTCGCCCGGCAGGACTGCGATTTTCATGGTGCTTGCTCTCTCGATGGTTCGGTGGGGGGGTCAGGCCGAGGTCATGGTGCGTGCCAGCCAGGGCTTGGTCGCCAGGCGCTGGGCCTCGAAGGCGGCGATCTTGTCCTTGTGGCGCAGGGTCAGGCCAATGTCGTCGTAGCCGCCCAACAGGCAGTACTTGCGGAAGGCGTTGACCTCGAAGGGGATTTCCTCGCCCTGCGGCTGCACGATGACCTGGCGCGGCAGGTCGATGGTCAGCTCGTAGCCGGGGAAGGCGAAGACTTCGTTGAACAGGCGATCGACCTGCGCTTCAGGCAGCACGATGGGCAGCAGGCCGTTCTTGAAGCAGTTATTGAAGAAGATGTCGGCGAAGCTCGGCGCGATGATGGCGCGAAAGCCGTATTGCGCCAGCGCCCAGGGGGCGTGCTCGCGGCTGG
>NZ_ALEE01000140.1 GCF_000282995.1 Melaminivora alkalimesophila | reverse complement strand
CTGGACCCCCAGCCGAAGTTCTGGCGCGCCAGCAGGATGCTCGCTCCCTGGTAGCGCGGCTGGTTCAGCACGAAGTCCGGATTGGGCTTGCGCTCGCTCTCCGGCACGCCCGGCTGGCCCGGCTGGTCCAGGTAGCGCCACTCGTCGAACAGGTTGGGGCCAAAGCCGGTCTTCTTGATCGACTTCAGGAACTGCTTCGGGATGATGGCGTCGGTGTCGACGTTCTCGCGGTCCATGGGCGCGACCAGGCCCTGGTGGATGGTGAATTGCTGCATGGGGGTGGTCCTCGGCTTCCTTTTACCTGGCGGCGCGTTCGATGGCGGAGCCGGCGCGCTGCACGTCCTGGCCCATGCCCTTGACGGTGTTGCAGCCGGCCAGCGCGAAGGCGGCGGCCAGCAGGGTGGCGATGGAGCGTTTCATGGGGTCTTTCTCCTGCAAGGGGTTCAGGCGAACTGGCGGATGTCGACGAAATGGCCGTGGATGGCGGCGGCGGCGGCCATGGCCGGGCTGACCAGGTGGGTGCGCCCGCCCGCGCCCTGGCGGCCCTCGAAGTTGCGGTTCGAGGTCGAGGCGCAGCGCTCGCCCGGCTCCAGCCGGTCGGCGTTCATCGCCAGGCACATGGAGCAGCCCGGCTCGCGCCATTCGAAGCCGGCGGCCTTGAAGACCTGGTCCAGCCCTTCGGCTTCCGCCTGCTCCTTGACCAGCCCCGAGCCCGGCACGACCATGGCCTGCTTGACGTTCCTCGCGACCTTGCGGCCGAGCTTCTTCACCACCGCGGCGGCCTCGCGCACGTCCTCGATGCGGCTGTTGGTGCACGAGCCGATGAAGACCTTGTCCACGAAGATGTCGGTGAGGGGCTTGCCGGGCTGCAGGGCCATGTAGGTCAGTGCACGCTCCATGGCGCCGCGGCGGGTGGCGTCCTTTTCCTTGTCCGGGTCGGGCACGCGCGCATTGACGCCCAGCACCATCTCGGGGCTGGTGCCCCAGGTGACCTGCGGGACGATGTCCTCTGCGCGCAGCTCGACCACGGCGTCGAATTTCGCATCCGGGTCGGAGTGCAGCGTCTTCCAGTAGGCGACCGCCTGGTCCCACTCCACGCCGGTGGGCGACAGCGGCCGGCCGCGCAGGTACTCGATGGTCTTGTCGTCCACGGCCACCAGACCGGCGCGCGCGCCGGCCTCGATCGCCATGTTGCACACCGTCATGCGCCCTTCCATGGACAGGTCGCGGATCGCCTGGCCGGCGAATTCGATGGTGTAGCCGGTGCCGCCGGCAGTGCCGATCTTGCCGATGATGGCCAGCACGATGTCCTTGGCGGTGATGCCGGGTGCGACCTTGCCCTCGACCTTCACCAGCATGTTCCTGGCCTTCTTGGCCAGCAGCGTCTGTGTGGCCAGGACATGCTCGACCTCGCTGGTGCCGATGCCGTGGGCCAGGGCGCCGAAGGCGCCGTGCGTGCTGGTGTGGCTGTCGCCGCAGACCACCGTCATGCCCGGCAGGGTGGCGCCGTTCTCCGGGCCGATGACGTGCACGATGCCCTGGCGCCGGCTCAGGAAGGGGAAGAATGCGGCGGCGCCGTGCTCGGCGATGTTCTTGTCGAGCGTCACGATCTGCTCGCGGCTGATCGGGTCGGCGATGCCGTCGTAGCCCAGTTCCCAGCCGGTGGTGGGTGTGTTGTGGTCGGCGGTGGCGACGATCGAGCTGGTGCGCCAGACCTTGCGGCCGGCCTCGCGCAGACCCTCGAAGGCCTGCGGGCTGGTGACTTCGTGCACCAGGTGGCGGTCGATGTAGAGGATGGCGGTGCCGTCTTCCTCGGTGTGGATGACGTGCTCGTCGAAGATCTTGTCGTACAGGGTGCGTCCCATGGCGGTCTCGTCTCGTGTCGCGGGGTTCAGGGAAGTGGCGGAAATTCTAGGGGGCCGGTGCCAGGTGCTCGGCGAGCAGCCGCGCGGGAACGGGCAGCGCCGCGAAGTCGCGTGCCACCAGCACCAGCTCGCGCTGCGCCCAGGGTTCGTCGAGCGCCACCGCCGCCAGTCGGCCGACGCCCTGCATCAGCGCAAAGGCGCGGTCCGGCAGCAGGCCCACGCCCAGGCCGTTGTCGATCATGCGGCACATCGCGTCCAGGCCCGTGACCTGGATGCGCTGGCGCAGCGGCCGGCCGACCTGCGCCGCCGCGGTGCGCATCGCCAGGCTGATGGAGCTGCCGGCGTGCAGGCCGACGATGTCGCAGTCGAGCACCTCGTCGAAGCGGACCGACGCGCGCCCGGCCAGTGCGTGGCCGTGCGGGACCACCAGCAACAGCCGGTCGCTGCGGTACGGACGCGATTGCATCCCCGCCGGGGCGTCGGCAGGGGGTTTCTGGCACAGCCCCAGGTCGGCCGCGCCATCGCGCACCGCCTGCAGCACTTCCGGGCTCAGGCGCTCGTGCAGGTCGATCTTGATCTGCCCATGCGCGCGCGCGAAGGCGCCCAGGTCTTCCGGCAGGAATTGCACGATGGCGGAGATGTTGGCGTGCATGCGCACGTGGCCGCGCACGCCCTCGGCGTATTCCGACAGCTCGCCCTGCATGCGCTCCAGGCCCAGCAACACGTTGCGCGCGTGGTGCAACAGGCTTTCGCCGGCGGGGGTGAGGGTCACGCCGCGGCTGTGGCGGTACAGCAGCGGCGTGTCCAGCGCCGCTTCCAGGTCGGACAGGCGCTTGCTCACGGCCGAGGCGGCGATGTATTCCTGCTGCGCCGCGCGCCCGATGCTGCCCAGCTCGCACACGGCAACGAAGAGTTGCAGCGAGGTGAGGTCGATGCGGCGGGCGAAGTTGCGTTCGAGTTTCATCGGGCGGGCAGAGGGGCGATCCGTCGCGCCTGGCGAGGGATCTTCCGATTGTGCAGTTAGCAGCTCCAATTGGCCATCGCGCGGCACGATGCATGGCATGCCGAAATGGCGGTCGAGCCATCGCGTTTGGCGATGGGGTCGGGTGCGGGTGGCCCCTTGCGGCCGTGCTTCAGAGCACGACGGTGGCGCCGTGCTCCGGAACCTCGGCCTGCCAGCCCAGCGTCCGCGCAATGCGCTGGCGCAGCGCATCGGCGGCGGCGAGCTCGCCGTGCACCAGGAAGGTGCGGCGCGGCGGCAGGTGCAGGGCGCCCAGCCAGGCGAGCAGCTGGCCAGCGTCGGCGTGGGCCGAGGCGCTGCCGAGCTGCACCACTTCGGCGCGCACCGCCACTTCCTGGCCGTGGATGCGGATCTCCGGCTC
>NZ_ALEE01000139.1 GCF_000282995.1 Melaminivora alkalimesophila | reverse complement strand
CGGCGGCGATGCGCGCGCCGCGTGTGCCGCCGGCCTGGTGTCCGGTCAGGACGATCAGGTTGCGTGGGTCGCCCGCGTGCAGCGCCAGGTGGTGCAGGACGCGTCCGCCCGTGGCCATGCCGCTGGCCGAGAGGATCACGTGCGGCCCCGGCAGGCGCGCCAGGGCCTTGGATTCCTCCACGCTGCGCACCAGCGTGGTGCTGCGCGCCATTGCCTCCAGTTGCGTGCGATCCAGGCGGTGCTCATCCATGTGCTGGCCGTACAGGCCGGTCGCCTCGATGGCCATGGGGCTGTCCAGGAACACGGGCAGGTCGGGCGGCAGCCGGCCTGCGGCCTTCAGTCGGGCGATGGCGTGCAGCACCGTCTGCGCGCGCCCCACGGCGAACACCGGCACCACCGCCACACCGCCGCGCGCGGCCAGGCGCGAGAGCGCCGGCGCCAGCTCGTCGGGCAGGCTGGCCGGCGGGTGGGCGCGGTCGCCGTAGGTGGATTCCAGCAGCACCACGTCGGCGGCCGGCGGCGGCTCGGGCGCGCGCATCAGCAGGTCGTCCGGCCGGCCCAGGTCGCCCGAGAACAGGATGCGCCGCCCGCCCACCTCCAGCCGCAGGCTGGCCGCGCCCAGGATGTGACCGGCACGCGAGAAGCGCGCGCGCCAGCCCGGCAGGGGCTCGAAGTCCTGGTGCACCGGCCGGGTGCGCAGCAGCGCCAGGGCGCGCTCGGCGTCCAGCCGTGTGTACAGCGGCAGCGCCGGGCGGTGGCGGCTCAGGCCGTGGCGGTTCAGGTAGGCGGCGTCTTCTTCCTGCAGGTGGCCGCTGTCGGGCAACAGGATGGCGCACAGGTCGCGCGTGCCGGGCGTGCACCACACCGGGCCGGCAAAGCCCTGGCGGGCCAGCAGCGGCAGGTGGCCCGAGTGGTCGAGGTGCGCATGCGTCAGCACCACGCTGTCGATGTCCACCGACGCCAGTGGCAGCGGCT
>NZ_ALEE01000138.1 GCF_000282995.1 Melaminivora alkalimesophila | reverse complement strand
TGGCAGCGGCTGCCAGTTGCGCTGGCGCAGCAGCTTGTAGCCCTGGAACAGGCCACAGTCCACCAGCAGGGCGCGCCCGCCGTGGCGCACGAGGTACTTGGAGCCGGTGACGGTGCCGGCCCCGCCGAGGAAGCTGAGGGTGACGGTCATGCAGGGTGGGTGGCCGAGGCGCTCCCTGTCGGCGCCTCGGTTCCCGAGCATAGCCCGGCCCGGTGCCTGCGCGGCTATTGGAGCTGGATGCGCAGGCGCGCGAAACCCGCGTCCGGGAAGCTGGCGCGCGCGGGAGCGTGGCCCGGTGCGAGTGCGATGTGCGTGGTGCGCGCCAGCACTTCCTCCATCAGCACGCGCAGCTCCATGCGCGCCAGCGGGGCGCCCGGGCAGATGTGGATGCCGGCCCCGTAGAGCAGGTTGGCCGCCGGATCGCGGTCGATGCGGAATTCCTCGGGTGCCTCGAAGGCGCGCGGATCGCGGTTTGCCGACACCCAGTGGACCGATACCCGCGCGCCTGCGGGCAGCGCGCGCCCGCCGATCGTCACCGGACAGGTGGCGCGGCGCCGGTTGGCGACCAGCGGGCCGTCGATGCGCAACACCTCGTCGATGGCTGCGGGCAGCAGCTGCGGCTCGGAGCGCAGGCGCTGTTGCCATGCGGCATGGGCGGCCAGCCAGTGCAGGAGGATCCCGACCGACGCGGAGATTGTGCCGACCTCGCCCACGGTCCAGTTGCGCAGCACGCTGGCCAGCTCGCGCAGGTCCAGCAGGCGCCCATCCACGCGCACATGCATCAGCTCGGTGCTGATGTCCTGGGTGGGCGGCGCGTTCTCTCGCGCGCGGCGCACGCGGGCGACCAGATCCTCGAACTCCTGCGCCACCGCCCTTGTCTGCGCGCGTTCGCCCGAGCGCGTGGCGGTGTGGCTGCGGCCCAGCCAGGCGAGCAGTTCGTCCTGCAGGCTGTGGGGCCAGCCCAGGAAGGCGCTTTGCACCCGCACGGCGAAGGGCAGCGCGAATTCCTGGTGGGCTTCCACCTCGCCGATCGACAGCGCCTCCTGCACGGCGTGCGCCGCCAGCTGTCGGCAGGCGGGCTCGAAGCGATCCACGCGCTCGGGCGCCAGCAGCGGATCGAGTGCTGCCCGGTACGCCCCGTGCTGTGGCGGATCGTAGCCGTTGGGCACCGCCTGGTGCTCCGAGACGACGTTGCTGAAGGTGTCGTGGTCCTGCACCACGCGCAGCACATCCGCATGGCGCAGCACCGACCAGTGCATCGCCCGGCTGTGCGCGACCGGGCATGTCTCGCGCATGTGGTCGTAGGCGGCGCGCTGGTCCGCCAGCACCTCGGGGGAGAGGGGATCCCAGTCAAGGGGGGTTGAATCGTCCATCGGGTGTTCTTCCTTTGGCGGGCTCACAGTCCCAGTTCGTCTGCCAGGCGGTCCATGCGCGCCTGGACGGTGCCGTCCATGGCCATGGTGCGGCCCCACTCTCGCTGGGTCTCGCCCGGCCACTTGTTGGTGGCATCCAGACCCATCTTGCCCCCCAGGCCGGATACCGGCGAGGCGAAGTCGAGGCAGTCGATGGGGGTGTTCTCGATGAGCAGCGTGTCGCGCACCGGGTCCATGCGGGTCGTCATGGCCCAAATGACTTCCTTCCAGTCGCGCGCATCCACGTCCTCGTCCACGACCACGACGAACTTCGTGTACAGGAACTGGCGCAGATGGCTCCACACACCCATCATCACGCGCCGCGCGTGGCCGGCGTAGGCCTTGCGAATGCGCACCACGGCCATGCGGTAGCTGCAGGCCTCGGGCGGCAGGTAGAAATCCACGATCTCCGGGAAGGCGCGCTGCAGCAACGGGATGAACAGCTCGTTGAGTGCCAGTCCCAGCATCGCGGGCTCATCCGGCGGCTTGCCGGTGTAGGTGCTGTGGTAGATCGGCTCGCGGCGCATGGTGATGCGCTCGACGGTGAGGACCGGGAACTCGGCACGCTCGTTGTAGTAGCCCGTGTGGTCGCCGTAGGGGCCCTCCAGCGCATGTTGCCAGCCGCTTGCATGGCTGGCATCCGGGTGGATGTGGCCTTCCAGGACGATCTCCGCCCCGGCCGGCACCTGCAGGGGCACGCCCACCGCAGCCGCCACTTCGGTGCGCGCGCCGCGCAGCAGGCCGGCGAACTGGTATTCGGACAGGCTGTCCGGCACCGGCGTGACCGCGCCCAGCAAGGTCGCCGGATCGGCGCCGATCGCCACGGCCACCGGGTAGGGCTGGCCGGGGTGGAGTCGGCCGTGTTCGGCGAAGTCCAGTGCGCCGCCCCGGTGTGCCAGCCAGCGCATGATGAGCTGGTTGCGCCCCAGCACCTGCTGGCGATAGATGCCCAGGTTCTGGCGCGGCTTGTGCGGCCCGCGGGTGATGGTCAGGCCCCAGGTGAGGAGTGGCGCGACGTCGCCCGGCCAGCAATGCTGGATCGGCAGCCTGCCGAGGTCCACCTGGCTGCCCTCCAGGACCACCTCCTGGCAGGGTGGCCGGCGCACGACCGAGGGTGCCATGCTCCAGAGCGTGCGCAGCAGTTCGCGCCGCCCCCAGAGGTCCTTGACGCCACGCGGCGGCTCCGGCTCCTTCAGGGCCGCCAGTACCTCACCGAAGGCGCGGACCTCCTGCAGCCCCGCCACGCCCAGCGCGCGCGCCACCCGCCCGGGGGTGCCGAACAGGTTGGTGAGCACCGGCATCGCATGACCCGCCGGCCTCTCGAAGAGCAGCGCCGGCCCGCCGGCGCGCAGGACGCGGTCGCTCAGGGCCGTCATCTCCAGGTGGGGTGAGACCTCGGCCCGGATGCGACGCAGCTCGCCAGTAGTCTCCAGCTGGGCCAGGAAGTCGCGCAGGTCGTGGTAGTGCATGGCCATCGTCGCGGTGGGGCAGTGACCGCCCCGTGGCGGTCTCGCTTCAGGGCTCCAGTCCCGCCCAGCGTGGCGCCAGGTCGTGCGCCAGCTCCAGCAGGTCGAGCAGCCGCGCGACGCTGTGCTGGACGATGTCCTCGACGGTCTGCGGCCGCTGGTAGAAGGCAGGAACGGGCGGGCAGACGATGGCGCCCATCTCGGTGACGGCCACCATGTTGCGCAGGTGTCCCAGGTGCAGCGGTGTCTCGCGCGCCAGCAGGAGCAACCGGCGGCGTTCCTTGAGCGCCACGTCGGCGGCCCGCGTGAGCAGGTTGTCCGACAGCCCGTGGGCGATGGCGGCCAGCGTGCGCATGGAGCAGGGCGCCACCACCATGCCGTGGGCGCGGAAGGAGCCACTGGCGATGGACGCGCCGATGGCGTCGATGGCGTGGCATTGGTCGGCCAGGGCGCGTACCGCCGGCGGCTCCAGTCCGGTCTCGTGGCGGATGTTCAGCCAGCCTGCGTCCGACACGACCAGGTGGGATTCCACCCCGTCCAGTCCGCGCAGCGCACGCAGCAGCGCCACCCCATACACCGCGCCGCTGGCTCCCGAGATGCCGACGACGATGCGCCGGGGCTCAGGCATGGGCCTCCTCGTGAACCTTCGTCATGGCTGGGGCGGCCGCAGGAAGGCGGGAAGCGGCAGGTCCGGCAGGGGCGGGAGGCGCCGCGCCAGGGCCGGTGCACGCCGCTGCAGCACGGCGTGCGGCGCCCACTGCGCCGGATCGAAGACGGGAATCTCCAGGGCGTCCAGCGCATTCTTCACCACGAGGCCCAGTTCGGTATCGCCCTCCATCACCAGACGGCGGTTGAAGAACAGCGTATCCGGATCCTGGCGGCGCTGCGCGAGCAGCAGGAAATCCTGGGCATTGGCGCTGATGATGAGCTCCGGCTCGGCCTGGCGGGCATGGGGGGCGAAGCGCCGGCCGTCCCAGCGAAAATCGAAGCGCAGGCCGGCGTCGCGTACCCGGATGGCGATCCGCTTGCCGCGCAGGATGTCGCGCACATCCTGTGGCAGCTGGCTGGCGAGCACGGCGTTGATCGCCGCCGCGAGCAGCACCGAGCCAGGAAAGGCAGGCAGACGCGAGAGCAGGGCGCCCACGGGGCGGGGAAGGGTATAGGGCGGGGGCGGGTTGGCGTAGTGCATGGCGGTTCCTCGCTCGGGGCGGTGGTGTCAGGCGATGGCGGGTTCGACCAGGTCGAGCCCCGGCCGGCCGTGCCAGTAGCCGTTGCAGGGCTCGGCCGGCATCCAGGGGCGCATGGTGTCGAGTGCGCCGGGAGCGGCCTCGCCCGTGCGGCGAGCGGCATCGAAGGCGGCGATCACTTCCAGCGTGCCCTGGGCCTGCGGGGAGATGCGCAGGATGTCGGTGCCGGCAGCCCGCAGGGCCGGCAGGTCGCCGATCAGGTTGTGCACCTTCGCCGACTGCGTCTGGATGCCGTTGATCACCAGGAAGGATTCCTTCTCGCGCGTCTGCAGCAGCTGGCCGTCCGCATGCTCGATGCAGCGAAAGCCGCAGTCGTCCTTGGGCAGGTTGTAATGGCGCGCCGTGAAGCAACGGGCGGAGAAGGCGAGCGGCATGCGCCCATAGGCGAAGACCTCGGTCTCCAGCCCGTTCGGTCGCTCGCGCAGCACGGCCGCCAGGTCCGAACCCTTCATCTCCAGCGGCATGACCCAGCGCGTGGCGCCCAGCCCTGCCATCCAGGCGAGGGTGCCCGCATGGAAGATGTTGAGCTGCGGCCCGGCAACGAAGGCGCGCTGGCCAGCCAGGTTGTGCACCGCGCCCATGTCGTTCGCCTCGACGGTGAACTCTTCCTGGCGGGCGAGCTTGCGCATGTCGGTCACGTCGGCGGTGGATTCCAGCAACACCATGGTCGACAGCACGGCTTCCTTGCCGGCGTCGCGCAGCATGCGTGCGATGTCGAGCCAATCGCCCTGGCGCAGCTCGTGGCGGCGCGAGCACACGACCTCGCCGACATAGACGATGTCCACGGCCGATTCGGCCACGGCCTGGTAGAACTCGAAGACGGTGTCCCGGTGCCAGTAGTACTGCAGCGGGCCAAGTGCAAGCTTCATCACGGGTGCATTCCAGGCTTCATCATTTCCAGGGGCGGTGGTAGGCGCCCAGCGTGTGCTGCTGGCCCTCGGCCACCTGGTCGAGGCTGGCCATCCATGCCGTTTTGGGTGCATACAGGTGGCCCTGCGCCATGCAGTGGTCGATCGCCTCGCGCCAGACGCGGGTGACCTGGGCAACATAGGCTGGGCTGCGCTGGCGGCCCTCGATCTTGAAAGCTCGCACACCCATCTTCACCAGCTGCGGCAGGAGCTCCAGCGTGTTCAGGCTGGTGGGCTCCTCCAGCGCGTAATAGTTGCTTTCCTCGCCCACGTCGAAGCGCCCCTTGCACAGGGTCGGGTAGCCGGCGTTCTCGCCATGGCCGTAGCGGTCGATCAGCACGCCGTTGAGGCGCGATTCCACGCCGTCGGGCGTTTCCTTCCAGCGCACGAACTTCGCGGGAGAGCACACACCGTGCGTGTTGGGCGATTCGCCTGTCGCATAGGAGGAGAGCGCGCAGCGCCCTTCCACCATCACGCACAGGCTGCCGAAACCGAAGACCTCGATCTCCACGCTGGTGCGGCCCACGACCTGGCGCACCTGTTCGATGGACAGCACGCGCGGCAGCACCGCCCGCTGGATGTTGAACTGGGAGTGGTAGAGGTTGATGGCGTCTGCGTTGGTGGCCGAGCCTTGCACCGACAGATGCAGGCGCAATTGCGGATGGCGCTCGCAGGCATGGCGCATCAGCCCCGGGTCGGCGAGGATCACGGCGTCGATGCCCCAGCCGGCGGCCCGGTCGAGCGCCGAACGCCAGGGCGCCGGGTCGTCGGCCTGCGGGTAGGTGTTGAGCGCCATCAACACCTTGCGGCCCCGCTCGTGTGCGTAGGCGATGCCGGAGCGGATCGCGGCCTCGTCGAAATTCAGCCCGGCGAAATTGCGCGCGTTGGTGGCATCGCGCAGGCCCAGGTAGACGCAATCAGCGCCACCGTCGATGGCGGCCTTCAGTGCCGGCAGGCTGCCTGCCGGGCAGACCAGTTCCGGCGCGGGTGTGGGCGCGGGAGCTGGTGGATGGATGGAAGCGGTCACGGGTCTTTTCCTGATGGCGGTGCCGGCCATGGCGGCTCCCGAATTCCGCACCTTAGGCCTCCTCTCGAGTGGTCGGGCTGATCTGTGTCAACGGCCCCGCACAATGACAGAGCAAAACACTCGGGTTTTGCGGAATCCGGGATTTTCGGGCGTTTTGTTGTTAATAACCGACACCGCAGGTTTGGGCTCGGGGCTACCTTCATTCATCGCTGTCCGTCACATGGAGAACAAGGAATGCCCAGAACCCTGATCGAACCCTTCCGCATCAAGAGCGTCGAGCCGATCCGCATGACCACCCGCGCCGACCGCGAGCGGCTGCTCGAAGAAGCCCGGCTCAACGTCTTCAAGCTGCGTGCCGAGGATGTGTTGATCGACTGGCTCACCGATTCCGGCACCGGCGCCATGTCCGGCCGCCAGTGGGGCGCCATCATGGAAGGCGACGAGAGCTACGCCGGCGCGCGCAGCTACTACCGGCTGGAGAAGGTCATCCAGGACATCACGGGGATGCCGCATTTCGTGCCCACCCACCAGGGCCGCGCAGCCGAGAAAGTGCTGTTTTCCGCCATTGCCAAGGACGGCGACGTGGTGCCCAACAACTGCCACTTCGACACCACGCGCGGCAATCTGGAGTTCCTGGGCGTGAAGGCCCTGGACCTGGTCATCGCCGAGGGCCTGCAGCCGCAGGCCATCCACCCCTTCAAGGGCAACATCGACCTGGAGCGCGCCGAACAGCTGCTCCGGGCCGAGGGCGAGCGCATTCCCTTCGGCATGCTCACGGTGACGAACAACACCGGCGGCGGCCAGCCCGTGTCCATGGCGAACATCCGCGCCTACGCCGCGTTGCTCAGGAAGTACGGCAAGCCCTTCATCATGGACGTGTGCCGCTTCTCGGAAAACGCCATGTTCATCAAGATGCGCGAGCCGGGCTACGAGAACACCCCGATCCCCGAGATCGTGCGCGAGATGTTCTCCTATGCCGACGGCGCCACCATGAGCGCCAAGAAGGACGGCATGGTCAACATCGGCGGCTTCATCGTGCTGCGCACGGACGAGTGGCTGGACGCCGTCAGGAACAACCTGATCATGATGGAGGGCTTCCCGACCTACGGCGGCCTGGCCGGGCGCGACCTGGAGGCCCTGGCCGTGGGGCTGGAGGAGGGCATGGACGAGGACTACCTGCGCTACCGCCTGCGCACTGCCGAATACCTGGGCGAGAAGCTCGACGCGGCCGGTGTCGGCTTCGTGCGCCCGACCGGCGGCCACGCGGTGTACATCGACGCCAGGAGCGTGCTGCCGGACATGCCGGTCGAGCACTATCCGGCCTGGGCGCTGTGCAATGCGCTGTACCTGGAAGGCGGTATCCGCGGCGTGGAGATCGGCTCCGTGATGTTCGGCAAGCGCCTGGAGGATGGCACCGAGACCTACCACAGCATGGAGCTGGTGCGCCTGGCCTTCCCGCGGCGCATGTACACGCAAAGCCACTTCGACTACGCCGCCGAGGTGATCGCCGAGGTCAAGCAGAAGGCCGCCAGCATCCGGGGCGTGCGCATCACCAAGCAGCCGAAGTTCCTGCGGCACTTCACCTGCGAGTGTGCGTGGGTGTGAGGGGCCCGGGATCCGCGCGCCGGATCCCTGCACAGGCCCTGTGCCAGCTCAGCTGAAGAAACTCTTGAGCTTGTCCGTCCAGCTCTCGGTCGAGGGCGAGTGCTTGGCGCCGCCCTTCTTGAGCGACTCGTCGAATTCGCGCAGCAGCTTCCTTTGGTACTCGGTCAGCTTGACCGGCGTCTCGACCAGGATGTGGCAATACAGGTCGCCCGGGTAGGACGAGCGCACGCCCTTGATGCCCTTGCCGCGCAGGCGGAACTGCTTGCCGGCCTGGGTGCCTTCGGGGATGTCGATCACCGCCTTGCCGGCGAGTGTCGGCACCTCGATCTCTCCGCCCAGCGCCGCGGTCGTGAAGCTCACCGGCACCTGGCAGTGCAGGTCGTCGCCGTCGCGCTCGAAGATGTCGTGCTTCTTGATGCGGATCTCGATGTAGAGGTCGCCCGGCGGGCCGCCGTTCATGCCCGGCTCGCCGTTGCCGGTGGAGCGGATGCGCATGCCGTCGTCGATGCCGGCAGGAATCTTCACCTCCAGCGTCTTCTGGCGCTTGACCCGGCCTTGGCCATGGCAGGTGGTGCAGGGCTCGGGAATGATCCGGCCGGTGCCGCGGCAGTGCGGACAGGTCTGTTGCACGCTGAAAAAACCCTGGCGCAACTGCACCACGCCACTGCCGTGGCAGGTACCGCAGGTCTTCGGGGACGTGCCCGGCTTGGCGCCCGATCCGTGGCAGGTGTCGCAGCTGTCCCAGCTGGGGATGCGGATCTGCGCCTCCTTGCCGTTGGCGGCCTCCTCCAGCGTGATGTCCATGGCGTAGGACAGGTCGCTGCCGCGGTAGACCTGGCGTCCGCCCCGGCCGGTGCGCGCACCGCCGAACATGTCGCCGAAGATGTCGCCGAAGGCCTCGGCGAAGCCCCCGAAGCCCTCCGCCCCGCCCATGCCGCCGCGCAGGTTGGGATCGACGCCCGCGTGGCCGTACTGGTCGTAGGCCGCGCGTTTTTGCGGATCCGACAGGATCTCGTAGGCTTCCTTGGCTTCCTTGAAGGCCTCTTCCGCCCGCTTGGCCGCATCGCCCTGGTTGCGGTCGGGATGGTATTTCATCGCAAGCTTGCGATAGGCTTTCTTCAGTTCGTCGTCCGTCGCGTTCTTGGGAACGCCCAGGACTTCGTAAAAATCTCTCTTGGACATGGTCTGTTGCTGGCCCGGTTGGCGCACGAACCGCCGTGCGGACCCCGTTCGGCTGGCCAAACGAGACCCGACACGGCGGTGCCTGGTGGGAGGCGAACGGCGGCGCGGCGCCGCCGCCCGATCAACCCTTCTTGACTTCCTTCACCTCGGCGTCGACGACATTGTCGTCCTGCGCGGCCGAGGCCGAGCTCGCGCCGGCGGTGCCTGCTCCCGCATCGGCTTGGGCAGCGTCCGCGGCGCCCTGGGCGTCGGCGTACATCTTCTCGCCCAGTTTCTGGGAGGCGGCCATCAGGGCCGTGGTCTTCTCCTCGATGGCGGCCTTGTCGTCGCCCTTCAGGGTGTCCTCGAGCTCCTTGACGGCGGCCTCGATCCGCGCCTTCTCGTCAGCGTCGAGCTTGTCGCCGTGCTCGCCCAGGCTCTTGGTCACGGAGTGGACGGCCGCCTCGCCCTGGTTGCGCGCCTGCACCAGCTCGAGCTTCTTCTTGTCGTCGGCGGCGTTGAGCTCGGCGTCCTTGACCATCTTCTGGATCTCCTCCTCGGACAGGCCAGAGTTCGCCTTGATGGTGATCTTGTTCTCCTTGCCCGTGCCCTTGTCCTTGGCCGAGACGTGCAGGATGCCGTTGGCGTCGATGTCGAAGGTGACCTCGATCTGCGGCGTGCCGCGGGCTGCCGGCGGAATGCCTTCCAGGTTGAACTCGCCCAGCAGCTTGTTGCCGCTGGCCATCTCGCGCTCGCCCTGGTAGACCTTGATGGTCACGGCCGGCTGGTTGTCCTCGGCGGTGGAGAAGGTCTGCGCGAACTTGGTCGGGATGGTCGTGTTCTTGGCGATCATCTTGGTCATCACGCCACCCAGGGTCTCGATGCCCAGGGACAGGGGCGTGACGTCCAGCAGCAGCACGTCCTTGCGGTCGCCCGACAGCACCTGGCCCTGGATGGCGGCGCCGACGGCGACGGCCTCGTCCGGGTTCACGTCCTTCCTCGGATCGCGGCCGAAGAATTCCTTGACCTTTTCCTGCACCTTGGGCATGCGGCTCATGCCGCCCACCAGGATCACGTCGTTGATGTCCGAGACGCTGATGCCGGCGTCCTTGATGGCGGTGCGGCAGGGCGCGAGCGTGCGCTCGATCAGGTCGTCGACCAGGCTCTCGAGCTTGGCGCGCGTGAGCTTGATGTTCAGGTGCTTCGGGCCCGAGGCGTCGGCCGTGATGTAGGGCAGGTTGATGTCGGTCTGCGCGGAGTTCGACAGCTCGATCTTGGCCTTCTCGGCCGCTTCCTTGAGGCGCTGCAGCGCGAGCACGTCCTTGGACAGATCGACGCCCTGGTCCTTCTTGAACTCGCTGATGATGTAGTCGATGATGCGCTGGTCGAAGTCCTCGCCGCCGAGGAAGGTGTCGCCGTTGGTGGCCAGCACCTCGAACTGCTTTTCGCCATCGACGTCGGCGATCTCGATGATGGACACGTCGAAGGTGCCGCCGCCCAGGTCATAGACGGCGATCTTGCGGTCCGCCTTGTCCTGCTTGTCCAGGCCGAAGGCGAGCGCCGCGGCCGTGGGCTCGTTGATGATGCGCTTGACTTCCAGCCCGGCGATGCGGCCGGCGTCCTTGGTGGCCTGGCGCTGGGCGTCGTTGAAGTAGGCGGGCACCGTGATGACGGCCTCGGTGACCGGCTCGCCCAGATAGTCCTCGGCGGTCTTCTTCATCTTGCGCAGCACCTCGGCGCTGATCTGCGGCGGAGCGAGCTTCTGGTCGCGCACCTGCACCCAGGCGTCGCCGTTGTCGGCGCGGACGATCTGGTAGGGCATCAGGTCGATGTCCTTTTGCACCTCCTTCTCGTCGAACTTGCGGCCAATCAGGCGCTTGGCGGCAAAGATGGTGTTCTTGGGGTTGGTGACGGCCTGGCGCTTGGCCGAGGCGCCGACGAGGATCTCGCCGTCGTCCTGGTAGGCGACGATGGAGGGCGTGGTGCGCGCGCCCTCGCTGTTTTCGATCACGCGCGTGTTGTTGCCTTCCATGATGGCCACGCAGCTGTTGGTGGTGCCCAAGTCGATGCCGATGATCTTTGCCATTGTTCTTTCTCCGCGATGAGGGGTGGAATTGTCTGGATGAGTGTCTGGATGAATGGTTACATGTGGCCCGTTGCCGCGTCTTCAAGCGCGGCCGAGGCGGCTGCGGCGGGCCCCGAGGGCGACCCGCTTCACTTGGGCCCGGCCACGGTGACCAGCGCCGGGCGCAGCACGCGGTCGAAGATCAGGTAGCCCTTTTGCAGCACACTGACGATGGTGTTGGCCTCCTGCTCGGAGGGAACCACGCTGATGGCCTGGTGCTGGTGCGGATCGAACTTCGCGCCCGGCTCGGGATGGACCACTACCACCTTGTTGCGCTCCAGGGCCGAGAGCAGCTGGCGCAGCGTGGCGTCCGTGCCCTCGCGCAGCTGCTCGGCGGTGGCGTTGTCGATGGCCAGGGCCGCGTCCAGGCTGTCGCACACCGGCAACAGGCTCTCGGCGAAGCCCTCGATGCCGAACTTGCGCGCCTTGGCCACTTCCTCCTCGGCGCGCCGGCGGGTGTTCTCCGCCTCGGCCTTGGCGCGCAGGTACTGGTCGGCCAGCTCTGCGCTCTTGGCCTTGAGCTCGGCCAGCTCGGCCTGCAGGCGCGCCAGCTCGTCGGCGGCATTGGCGGCCATCGCGGCCTCGGTCTCTTCGGGGGAGGGTGCGGGGTGGGATGGTTCGGACATGTCGGCTGTCGGTTCTTGGTGTTGCGTGTGGATGGGGAAAATTCGGGGTGACGCGCGGCACTTGGGTGCGCCGGCGGGGATTTCAAGCGCCGGCGGTCCCCCGAAGGGCCCGGAGGCGGCAAATCGGGGCGCAGCGCCTCTCGATCGGCGGGGCGAGTGTACAAGCCTGCCCGGGCGCCGCTATAATCCTTCGTTTTGCCTTGCCACACTGCCTGGCCCTGCGCCGCAAAAGCGGGCCGCACTTTCGGGCGCCGAACGGGCGCTACGGGGTGCAGGAAGGTGGGTGGCTTTATCCAGAAGGAGTGTGCATGCGTCACTACGAAATCATCTTGCTGATCCACCCGGATCAGAGCGAGCAGGTCCCCGCCATGCTCGAGCGCTACAAGGGCATGATCACCGCCGGTGGCGGCCAGGTCCACCGCGTGGAAGACTGGGGCCGCCGCCAGTTGGCCTACCTGATCAACAAGCTTGGCAAGGCCCACTACCTGTGCCTGAACATCGAGGCCGACCAGGCCGTGATGTCGGAGCTCGAGCATGCCTTCCGCTTCAACGACGCCGTGCTGCGCCACCTGACGGTGCAGAAGAAAAAGGCCGAGACCGGCCCGTCTTCCATGATGAAGACCGTCGAGCGCGAAGAGGCCCGCAAGGCCAGCCAGGCGGAAGCCACCGCCGGCGAGCGCTGATCGGGCGCCGTCCGTTCTGATCGACAGGGGGTGTGGACAACCAGCTCATCCTGAAGGCCGCGATCGCCGAGCTGCAGCCGCTGCGCTACACGCCGGCGGGGCTGCCGGCCCTGGACCTGCGCCTCGAGCATGCCTCGGTCCAGGAAGAGGCCGGCGAGCGGCGGCAGGTGCGGCTGACGGCCCGGGCGATCGCCTTCGGCGCATTGGCCGAACGGCTGGCCCGGCAGGCCATCGGCAGCACCTGGGCCTTGCGCGGCTTCATCGCCGCCGGACGCAACGGCAAGGGCCTGGTCTTCCACATCCAGGAAATCCAACAAGACTAGTTTTCAAGAGGTCCAGACAATGGCCACGTTCAAGAAATTCAACAAGGATCGGCGCCCCAAGCGCAACACGCAGTCGCTGCTGTTTCGCCGCAAGCGTTTTTGCCGCTTCACCGTCGCCGGTGTGGAAGAGATCGACTACAAGGACGTCGACACCCTGCGCGACTTCATCGCCGAGAACGGCAAGATCATTCCTGCCCGCCTGACCGGCACGCGCGCCATCTACCAGCGCCAGCTCAACACCGCCATCAAGCGCGCGCGCTTCCTGGCGCTGTTGCCCTACACCGACCAGCACAAGATCTGAGGAGCACGCACCCATGCAAGTCATCCTGCTCGACAAGGTCGTCAACCTCGGCAACCTCGGTGAGATCGTCAAGGTCAAGGACGGTTACGCCCGCAACTTCCTGATCCCCACCGGCCGCGCGCGCCGCGCCACGGCGGCCGCCAAGGCCGAGTTCGAGGCCAAGCGCGCCGAACTGGAGAAGGCGGCCGCCGAGAAGCTGGCAGCTGCCCGGGCCGAGGGCGAGAAGCTCGGCGGCTCGACCATCAAGCTGACGCAGAAGGCCGGTGTGGACGGCCGCCTGTTCGGCTCGGTCACCAACCAGGACATCGCCACCGAGCTCAACAACCAGGGCTACAAGGTCGTCAAGTCGCAGGTGCGCCTGCCCGACGGTCCCATTAAGACGGTGGGCGACACCACCGTCACGGTGGCCCTGCACACCGACGTGGTGGTGGAAGTGACGGTCTCCGTCTACGGCGAAACCGCCTGACGCGGCCCGTTCCATGCCCCGCAAGAAAGCCGCCTCCGAGGCGGCTTTTTTGTGCCCCGTCGCTGGGGCCATCCCCTGGTTCTGCACCTGGTGCCCACGCCTTATCCACAGGGTTGTGCAATGACGCGCGCCGGCTTGGCCGCTAGCATCGGTCCTTCGCAGACTTCTTGCGCCTCTCGCTCCCCGGTTCCTGCCCATGTCCGCTGTTCTGTCCGTGCCGCTCGACGGCTTCGATGCCGCTCTTCCCTACGATCCCGAGGTGGCGCAGCTGCGCGTGCCGCCCCATTCCATCGAGGCGGAGTCGAGCGTGCTGGGCGGACTGCTGCTGGACAACATGGCCTGGGACCGGGTGGGCGACCTGCTGGGCGAGGGCGATTTCTACCGCTACGAGCACCAGCAGATCTACGCCGCCATCAGCGCGCTGGTCAACGCCGGCAAGCCCGCCGACGTGATCACGGTGCACGAGCACCTGCAGCTGCTGGGCAAGGCCGAGCAGATCGGCGGCCTGATCTATCTCAACAGCCTGGCGCAGTACGTGCCCAGCGCGAGCAACATCCGCCGCTACGCGGAGATCGTGCGCGAGCGTGCGATCCTGCGCAAGCTGGTGTCCGCCAGCGAGGAGATCGCCACCAGCGCCTTCAACCCGCAGGGCAAGCCGGTGGAGCGCATCCTGGACGAGGCCGAGCAGAAGATCTTCGCCATTGGCGAGGAAGGCTCGCGCATGAAGCAGGGCTTCCAGCCCCTGGACACGCTGGTGGTGGACCTGCTCGACCGGGTCCAGGAGATGGCGGACAACCCCATGGACGTGACCGGCGTGCCGACCGGCTTCGTCGACCTGGACCGGATGACCAGCGGCCTGCAGGCGGGCGACCTGGTGGTGCTGGCGGCGCGCCCCTCGATGGGCAAGACCTCGTTTGCCGTGAACATCGCCGAGCACGTGGCACTCAACGAGGGCCTGCCGGTGGCGATCTTCTCCATGGAAATGGGCGCCGCCCAGCTGGCGGTGCGCATCGTCGGCTCGATCGGGCGCATCAACCAGGGCAACCTGCGCACCGGCAAGCTCAGCGAGGAAGAGTGGCCGCGCCTGACCGAGGCCATCGAGCGCCTGCGCAACGTCTCCCTGCACATCGACGAGACGCCGGGCCTGACGCCGTCCGAGCTGCGCGCCAACGCCCGGCGCCTGGCGCGCTCGTGCGGCAAGCTGGGGCTGATCGTGGTGGACTACCTGCAGCTGATGAGCGGCTCGGGTTCGAGCAGCTCGGAGAACCGCGCCACCGAGCTGGGCGAGATCTCGCGTGGCCTGAAGATGCTGGCCAAGGAGCTGCAGTGCCCGGTGATCGCGCTGTCGCAGCTCAACCGCTCGGTGGAGCAGCGCACCGACAAGCGCCCCATGATGAGCGACCTGCGCGAGTCCGGCGCCATCGAGCAGGACGCGGACATCATCATGTTCATCTACCGCGACGACTACTACAACAAGGACTCGCGCGAGCCCAACGTCGCCGAGATCATCATCGGCAAGCAGCGCAACGGCCCCACCGGGACCGCCAAGCTGTTCTTCCAGAAGAACCAGACGCGCTTCGAGAACCTCGCCATGGGCTACGGCGGGGACGACTACTGAGGGCGCCCCGGCAAGCCTTCCGGCGAGCGCGGCAACCCGCGCCTAGTGCGCCAACACCCAGCCCAGCAGCCCGAGGCCGAGCACGCTCAGCAGCGCGGTCGCCAGCAGCAAGCCGCGGGTGCGGCCGCGCAGGGCATCGAGGGCCCGCACCAGCTGCGCGTTCTGCTCGGCCAGCGAGCGGATCAGCGCGGCGCTGGCGAGCTGGTCTTCCTCCAGCTGGGCCATCCGCTCGCGCAGCGCCGCGAGCTGGGCCGCGGTGTCGTCCGTGCGCGACGGGGCCACCGCATGCGGGGCGGGCGCCGGGGCGGCCTGCTGTTCGCGACGCATCAGCTTGCGCGCGCCCTGGACGATCTGCGGCGTGGCCTCCAGCACCTGCCCCCAGGGCACGAACTTGAGGGCCGTCATCCATCCCGCCATGGCTACAGCACCTCGCTGGCGAAGTCCGCCAGGCGCGAGCGCTCGCCGCGCGCCAGCAGAATGTGGCCGCTGTGCGGCCAGCCCTTGAAGCGGTCCACGGCGTAGGTCAGGCCCGACGAGCCTTCCGTCAGGTAGGGCGTGTCGATCTGCGCCAGGTTGCCCATGCAGATGATCTTGGTGCCCGGGCCAGCGCGGGTGACGAGCGTCTTCATCTGCTTCGGGGTCAGGTTCTGCGCCTCGTCGATGATCACGTACTTGTTCAGGAAGGTGCGCCCGCGCATGAAGTTCATGCTCTTGATCTTGATGCGGCTCCTGATCAGCTCGTTGGTCGCGGCACGGCCCCACTCGCCGGCGTTGCCACCGTCGCCCTTGGCGAGGAATTCGAGGTTGTCGTCGAGCGCCCCCATCCAGGGGCCCATCTTCTCTTCCTCGGTGCCGGGCAAAAAGCCGATGTCCTCGCCCACGCTCACCGTGGCGCGGGTCATGATGATCTCGGTGTAGCGGCGCTCGTCGAGCACCTGGGTGAGGCCGGCGGCGAGCGCCAGCAGGGTCTTGCCGGTGCCGGCCTGGCCGGTCAGCGTGACGAAGTCGACCTCCGGGTCCATGAGCAGGTTCATGGCGAAGTTCTGCTCGCGGTTGCGCGTGTTCACGCCCCACACCGCGTTGCGCGGCGAACCGTAGTCCTTGAGGGTCTCCAGCACGGCGGTGCGTTCGCGGATTTCCGTCACCCGCGCGTACATGCCGGGCTCGCCCGGCGCCTCGTAGAAGACGAACTGGTTGATCATCAGCTGGTCGACCACCGGGCCGCTGATGCGGTAGTACATCTGGGCGCCGCGTTGCCAGCTCTCGACGTTCTTGCCGGCCTTGGTCCAGAAGTCGGGCGCGAGCGCCAGGCTGCCGGTGTAGAGCAGGTCGGCATCGTCCAGCGTCTTGTCGCTCTGGTAGTCCTCGGCGGGCAGGCCGAGGGCGCGCGCCTTGACGCGCATGTTGATGTCCTTGGACACCAGCACCACCTCGCGCGGCGCGTGCTGGCGGCGCAGCGCGGCGACCACGCCCAGGATCTGGTTGTCGGACTTGCCCTGCGGCAGGCCGAGCGGCAGTTCGTAGGCCAGCGGGGCGGTCTGGAAGTACAGGCAGCC
>NZ_ALEE01000137.1 GCF_000282995.1 Melaminivora alkalimesophila | reverse complement strand
AGGCAGCCGCCCGCCGCGCCGTGGCCGGTCGCGTCCAGCCGGAGCCCGTCGGCGATGTCGCCGTCCTGGGCGCCCACCAGTGCATCGAGGGTGCGGCTCGCCTGGCGGCCGTTGCGCGCCACCTCGGTCATGCCCTTCTTGTGGTTGTCGAGTTCCTCGAGAACCACCATCGGCAGGAAGATGTCGTGTTCCTCGAAGCGAAACAGGCTGGTGGGGTCGTGCAGCAGGACGTTGGTGTCGAGCACGAACATCTTGGACGGCCCCTGCGCCTTCGCCTTGCGCTTGCGTGTGGGCGCGGGCGCGGGCAGGGGCGCGGCCGCCGCCTGGCC
>NZ_ALEE01000136.1 GCF_000282995.1 Melaminivora alkalimesophila | reverse complement strand
ACGGCGGCGATGGCCACCGGCTCGGGCGCGAGGGCCCCCCAATCGGCCTCGCCGGCCGTCCCGTTATCCGCCTGGCCAGCCGCACTGCCGGTGTCCGGCAAGGGCGGTGCCGGTGCCGGGTCGGCGCCGGAGGGGGGAGGCGCCGCTCCGCCGGTGGGTGCGGTCGGCGCCGCCGGTGGCGCGGCAGGAGGGGAGGGCGCCTGCGGCGGGACCGGCTCGCCCGCCTGGCGCCGGTGGGCGAGCACCAGCTCGGCGACCTGCCGCACGTGCTCCGGCAGCACCTCGTCCGCATCCTCCCAGGCGGCCAGGGCGCGTGCCGCGCGCAGCATCACCAGGTCGGCGCGCAGTCCGTCCACCCGGGCCGCTAGGCACAGTTCACTGACGGCAGCGTGCACGGCATCGCTCCAGGGCAGCGCCTGCGCGTCGGCGGCCCGGGACCGGGCGGTGGCCAGGCGCCGGGCCAGCTGCTGCTGCGCGGGAGCGTGCCGGGCGGCGAAGCCGGCGGGGTCGGCATCGAAGGCTAGGCGCGCTCGCACGATGGCCTGGCGCAGCGCGGGTTGCCCGACGTTCGCCAGCCGCACCGCCAGGCCCAGGCGATCGAGCAGCTGCGGGCGCAGCTCGCCCTCCTCGGGGTTCATGGTGCCGACCAGCACGAAGCGCGCCGCATGCTGGTGCGAGATGCCGTCGCGCTCGACGATGTTCAGGCCGCTGGCGGCGGCATCGAGCAGCACGTCCACCAGCGCATCGGGCAGCAGGTTGATCTCGTCCACGTACAGCACGCCGCCGTGTGCGCGCGCCAGCAGCCCGGGCGCGAAGCGCACGGCATGGTCCGCCAGCGCCTGCTGCAGGTCGAGGGTGCCGGTGAGGTGTTCCAGGGCGGCCCCCAGCGGCACGGTGACGAAGGGCGCCGGCGCCAGGAGCTCGGCCAGCGCGCGCGCGGCCGTGGACTTGGCCGTGCCGCGCGGACCTTCGATCAGCACGCCGCCGATCCCCGGGTCGATGGCCGCCAGCAGCAGTGCCCGGGTCAATTCCGGCTGACCGGCGATGGCAGCAAAGGGAAATGGCGGAGGGGCCGTGGCGCCGTGGCGCGGAAGCTTGTCCGCGCGGGTCTGTATCTCTGTCATCGTCATGGATTCCTGCAGGGAATGGCGTTTCAGCTCCGGGCTGGTGCGCTGGCCGGGGCTGCGCCCTCCATGGCCTCGTCGTGTGCCAGCGCCAGTGCGTCGAGCCGCTCCGCGTAGCTGCCGGGTTCCTGCCACAGGCCGCGGGCGATGGCCTCGCGCAGCCGTGCCAGGATGTCGGTCAGCGCCTGTGGGTTGTGCTGCTCCAGAAAGGCGCGGTTGTCCGCGTCGAGCACATAGGCGTCGCTGACCATCGCGTAGTGGTGGTCGCCCACGGCGCGCGTGGTGGCGTCGAAGCCGAACAGGTAGTCCACGCTTGCGGCCATCTCGAAGGCGCCCTTGTAGCCGTGGCGCCGGGCGCCGGCGATCCACTTCGGGTTGACCATGCGAGCGCGCACCACGCGGCCGATCTCCTCGCGCAGCGTGCGCACGCGCGGCTGGGCCGGGTTGCCGTGGTCGCCGTGGTAGAGCGCCGGTTGCTGGCCCGACAGGTGGCGCACGCTGGCGGCCATGCCGCCCTGGAACAGGTAGTAGTCGCCCGAGTCGAGAATGTCGTGTTCGCGGCTGTCCTGGTTGTGCAGCACCGCGTCCATGCCTGCCAAGCGCAGCGGCAGCACGTCGGCGGCAGCGCTGCCCGCGTCGTCCTGGCCATAGGCGTGCTGGCTGCCG
>NZ_ALEE01000135.1 GCF_000282995.1 Melaminivora alkalimesophila | reverse complement strand
TGCTGGCTGCCGGCGAGCCAGGCGCCGGCCAGGTCGGCGTCGCTGTCCCACTGGCCGCTGCGCATGAGCAGCTCCAGGCCCGTGCCGTAGTGGCCCGGGCGGCTGCCGAACACGCGCCAGCCGGCGCGCCGGCGCGCTTCTTCCGGCGCCAGTCCGCGCGCTGCCAGCTGCGCGGCGTCGTGCAGGATGCGCGCCCGGATCGGGTTTTCCTCGTCGTCCTCACCGTCCAGCTCGGCGACCGCCTGCACGGCCGCGTCGAACAGCTGCACGGTGGCGGGGAAGGCATCGCGAAACAGCCCCGAGATGCGCAGCGTGACGTCCACGCGCGGGCGGTGCAGCCCCACGCGCGGGACGACCTCGAAATCCACCACGCGCTGGCTGCCCGGCGCCCAGCGAGGGCGCACGCCGATCAGCGCCAGCGCCTGGGCGATGTCGTCGCCGCCGGTGCGCATGGTGGCCGTGCCCCAGACCGACAGGCCGATGCTGCGCGGGTATTCGCCGTGTTCCTGCAGGTGGCGCTCGATCAGCTGCCGGGCGGCGCGCTCGCCCAGCTCCCAGGCAGTGCGCGTGGGGATGGCGCGCGTGTCCACGGTATAGAAGTTGCGCCCGGTGGGCAACACGTCCGGGCGCCCGCGCGAGGGCGAGCCGCTCGGCCCGGCCGGCACGAAGCGCCCGCGCAGCGCGCGGCTGAACTGCCGCAGCTCCTCTGGCCCACAGGCGTCCAGGCGCGGCTCCAGCACCTGCGCCACGCGCTCCAGTGCGGCCCGCGTGCGCGGCCAGTGCGCGGGGCAGGGCCGGCCGTCGAGCAGGGCGAGAGCCAGCAGCTCCAGTCGCTCGCGCGTGTCGCCGTGGTGGCGCCAGGGGGCATCGACGATGTCCTGCAACGCCTCGGGCCGCGGCCCCTCCCACGGCCTGGCCGCATCGTGCGAGAAGGGGTCGAAGTCCGCGTGCACCAGATCGGCCGCGAGTGCGGCGATCAGGCCCTCGGCGCCGTCCGCGCTGGCGTAGCGCGCCAGGGCCAGCAGCGTGTCGCGCCGCTGCGCGCCCGTGGGCGAGCGGCCGAAGACGTGCAGGCCGTCGCGGATCTGCGTTTCCTTGAGCTCGCACAGGTAGGCGTCGATGCGTTCGAGCACCGCGTCGTCCTGCCCCTGCGCCAGGGCGTCCTCCAGCCCCAGCTCGCCCGCCAGCTGCTGCTGGCGCACCAGCGACAGGATCTGCCGGCGCAGCAGGTCGGCGCGGCGCGTATCCACCAGCAGGGCTTCGTAGAACTCGTCGACCAGGCGCTCCAGCTCCTGCAGCGGGCCGTGGTTCTCGGCGCGCGTGAGAGGCGGCATCAGGTGGTCGAGGATGACCGCCTGGCTGCGGCGCTTGGCCTGCGCGCCCTCGCCGGGGTCGTTGACGATGAAGGGATACAGGTGCGGCAGCGGCCCGAGGATGGCATCCGGCCAGCAACCCGAGGACAGCGCCAGGCTCTTGCCCGGCAGCCACTCCAGGTTGCCGTGCTTGCCCACATGCACCACGGCATCGACGGCGAAGACGTCGCGCAGCCAGAAATAGAAGGCCAGGTAGTGGTGCGGCGGAACCAGGTCGGCGTCGTGGTAGCTCGCCCAGTCGGTGTCGCCGTCCAGCGTGCGTGCCGGCTGGATGCCGATGAAGACCTTGCCCAGCCGCAGCCCGGCGATCATGAAGCGGCCCTGGCGCAGCGCCGGGTCGGCCTCCGGCGGGCCCCAGCGGGTGGTGATGGCCTCGGCCATGCCGGCAGGAAGGCAGGCCAGCCGGGTCAGGTAGTCGCCCAGCGCGTAGCTCTGCCATGCCGGGCGCAGCGGCCACAGCGCAGGGTCGTTGGCGATGCCCTCGGTCAGGCGGCGCATCAGCGCATCGCCATCGGCGGGGAGGGGCTCGGTGCTGCCCAGGTCATGGCCCTCGGATTGCAGCAACCGCAGCAGCTCGATCACCGAGGCCGGCGTGTCCAGGCCGACGCCGCTGCCGATGCGCCCTTCGCTGCCCGGGTAGTTGGCCAGCACCAGCGCCAGACGCTTGTCCTCGGGAGCCAGCTGGCGCAGGCGGCACCAGCGCCGGGCGAGCTCGGCCACAAAGTCGATTCGGTCGGGCTCGCTGCGGTAGCGCACCAGGTCCACCTGCGTGTGCGGGCAGCGTTCGGTGCCGCTCTTGAAGCTGATGGCGCGGGTGACGATGCGCCCGTCCATCTCCGGCAGCACCACCTGCATGGCGATGTCGCGGGGCCGCAAGCCCTGGTGATCCCGCAGCCAGCCCTCGCGGTCGGTGCCGCTGACGATCACCTGCAGCACCGGCGCATCGCCCGCCAGTTCGGTGTCGCCGGCCGCGGCGCCGCCCTGCCCGAGTGCGGCGAAGGCGGTGGTGTTGAGCACCAGCTGCACCCCGTGCGTCTGGCACAGCTCGCGCAGCGTCGCCAGGCACAGCGGGTCCTTGAGCGAATCGAGCGCCAGCGGCAGGGGGTTGAGGCCGCGCGCGTGCAGGGCGAGCGCCAGATCGTCAAAGACGGCAGTGTTGGCCGCCAGCAGGTGCGAGCGGTAGAACACCAGCAGCACCACCGGGGCGTCCGGGTGCCAGGCCGCCTGCAGCGCGGCCAGCGCGTCGTCCCCCGGGGCCATCCATTCGCCCGGTGCGTGCAGCGCCACCTGCGGCAACGGCCGCGGGGGCGGCGGCGCGCTGCCATGGCCCAGACCGTGGAAAGCGGCAGCCTGCAGGAAGGCCAGCGCGTTGCCGCTGCCGCCGGCGCGCAGGTAGCGCCACAGCAGCCGGCCGATGTCGGGGGGCAGCGTGCCGCGCGCAAGCAGCTCGGGGTCTTCCGTCAGGTCGCCGGAGAACAGCGTCAGCGCCTGCCGGTGGCGGCGCGCCAGCGCGGCGAGCTGCTGGATGCCGTAGGGCCAGGTGGATTCCGAACCGAGGTGATCGACGACCACCACGCGCGCGTGCTGCAGCACCTCGTCGGCGTAGCGGTCGAAGGAGGCATTGCCGCGCAGGTGCAGCAGGTTCGCCAGGCGCAGCGAGGGAAAGGCCGGGTCCGAGCGCGCCAGCTCGGCGCGCGCGGCTGCCAGCAGCGCGAGCGTGGTGTCGGCGCTGCTCAGGACCACCACATCGGCCGGCGTCTGCTCCAGGCAGATGACGGCCGTGTCGTCCTCGACGAAGCCGCCCGGGCGGGTGCTCAGCAGGTGCATGCGTGCCGCCGCACCGGCTCAGGCAGCAACCGGGGCCGCGGGCGCCAATGCTTCCAGGGCCGTGCGCACCGCGGCCTCGTCCATGCCCTGGCCGATGAACACCAGGCGCGTGCCGCGCTCTTCCCCCGCGCCCCAGGGCCGGTCGAAATGGTGCGTGAAGCGCGTGCCCACGCCCTGCACCAACAGGCGCATCGGCTTGCCCGGGACCGCGACGAAGCCCTTGACGCGCAGGACCGGCTGCTGGGCGACCAGCTGCTCCAGGGCCGCGAGCAGGGGCTCGCGCTCGAGCGGCGGCAGGTCCACGCTGAAGGAGTCGAACTCGTCGTGCTCGTGGTCCTCGCCGTGGTCGTGGTGGCTGGGGCGCTGGTCGATGGTGGTCTCGGCCGCGCGCTGCAGCCCCAGCAGCACCGACAGCGGCACGCGGCCCTCGGTGGCGTGCACCAGCTTGACCTCAGGCGGGAGTTCGGCGCGCACCATGGCCTCGACCCGTGCCAGGGCCGCGCCGTCGACCTGGTCGCACTTGTTGAGCACCACCAGGTCGGCCGCGCCCAGCTGGTCTTCGAACAGTTCGTGCAGCGGCGACTCGTGGTCCAGGTTCGGATCGGCGCGGCGCTGGGCGTCCACCGCCTCCGGGTGGGCGGCGAACTGGCCTGCCGCCGCGGCGGGCGTGTCCACCACCGTGACCACTGCGTCCACGGTGAAGGCGTTGGCGATCTCCGGCCACTGGAAGGCCTGCACCAGCGGCTTGGGCAGCGCCAGGCCGCTGGTTTCGATCAGGATGGCGTCGATCTCGTCGCGCCGCGCCGCCAGCTGCTGCATGACCGGGAAAAATTCCTCCTGCACGGTGCAGCACATGCAGCCGTTGGCGAGTTCGTAGAGTTGGCCGTCCTGCTCGTTGCCGTCGGCATCGCAGCCGATGCCGCAGGCCTTGAGGATGTCGCCGTCGATGCCCAGTTCGCCGAACTCGTTGACGATGACGGCGATGCGCCGACCCTCGGCGTTGGCCAGGACATGGCGCAGCAAGGTGGTCTTGCCGCTGCCGAGGAAGCCGGTGATGACGGTGGCGGGAATCTTGCCGGTGCGCTGGGCGGCGCCGGCGGTGTCGGGTTCGGTGTGCATGGCAACCCCTCGTTGCGGTGTGCGAAGACTGGGTCAGGCACATGCCGATGGGGACGCCGTGCAGGCACGCGGGCGGCCCGAGGCGCCGTCCGGGTGGCCCGGCCCCTTCCCCGAAGCCTGTACCCACGTGTGCTTCGGGCCGGTCTTCTGGCTTGCCCTCTTCCTTGGCCGCGCCTTCCCGCACCAGCGGGTGGTGCAGTGGCTGGGGGCGGCTTCGTCAGGCCTACAGCAGCGGGGGCTGCGCCGGACTGGCCCCTTCGCGCGAAGGGGCGCCACCGGCTTCCCGTTTCACCGGCGCACTCGCGCCGGCACCCGAAACACCGGGGAGTATAGGCGGGCGGGCGCCAGGCAGGGCGGCGCCCGGCGCGGCTTCATTCCTGCTGTTCGAGGAAGCGCTGGGCGTCCAGCGCCGCCATGCAGCCGGTACCGGCGCTGGTGATGGCCTGGCGGTAGGTGTAGTCCTGCACGTCGCCGGCGGCGAACACGCCGGGCACGCTGGTCTGGGTGGCGAAGCCCTTGTGGCCGCCCTGGGTCACGATGTAGCCACCCTCCATCTCCAGCTGGCCCTGGAACATCTCGGTGTTGGGCGCATGGCCGATGGCGATGAAGCAGCCCTTGAGGGCAATGTCCTCGGTCTGGCTCTCGTCCTGCGTGCTGCGGATGCGGATGCCGGTGACGCCGGAGTCGTCGCCCAGCACCTCGTCGAGCGTGAAGTGGGTCTTCAGCTCGATCTTGCCGGCAGCCACCTTCTCCATCAGCTTGTCCACCAGGATGGGCTCGGCGCGGAACCGGTCGCGGCGGTGCACCAAGGTCACCTTGCGGGCGATGTTCGACAGATACAGCGCCTCCTCGATGGCGGTGTTGCCGCCCCCGATCACGCACACGTCCTCGCCGCGGTAGAAGAAGCCGTCGCAGGTCGCGCAGGCCGAGACGCCGCGGCCCATGAAGGCCGCCTCGGAGGGCAGGCCCAGGTACTTGGCGGAGGCGCCGGTGGCGATGATCAGCGAATCGCAGGTGTAGTTGCCGCTGTCGCCCTTGAGCGTGAAGGGCCGCCGGGACAGGTCGACCTCGTTGATGTGGTCGAAGACGATCTGCGTCTTGAAACGCTCGGCGTGCTCCAGGAAGCGTTGCATCAGGTCAGGGCCCTGCACGCCGTTCGGGTCGGCGGGCCAGTTGTCCACATCGGTGGTGGTCATGAGCTGGCCGCCCTGGGCCAGGCCGGTGATGAGCAGGGGCTGCAGGTTGGCGCGCGCGGCGTAGACGGCGGCGGTGTAGCCCGCGGGGCCGGAGCCGAGGATCAGGACCTTGGCGTGTTGGGTGGGTGTCGTGGTCATCGTCGGAGCGAAGCGGGGAAGGGTGGGCGTCGGTCGGGGCCGCGCGCAGCGCAGCTGGCGGGCGCGGCGCTCGCCGCGCTCACCGCGTGGCAGGCCGGCCCCGGGTCGATCGGCCATTGTAGGGAGGCGGCGGTCCGGCGGGGCGTGCGTTAAGCTTCGCCCTCTTCACGGTATGACGTATTCCCTCAATACCCTCAACGCCTCCGCGCCGGCCAGGGGGGGCGCACGAAGCGGCGTCGTGCGCTTCGGTCACGAGCTTTTGCTGCTCGCCGGCCTGGCGCTGCTGGCGGTCTGGCTGCTGGCCCTGCTCAGCTACGCGCCCACGGATGCCGCGTGGTCCACGTCCGGCACGCCCGATGCCGCGGCGACCCACAACTGGTTTGGCCGGGTGGGGGCCTGGGTGGCGGACGTGAGCTATTTCACGCTCGGCTTCAGCGTGTGGTGGGCGGTGGCCGCCGCGCTGCGCGCATGGCTGGGCTCGCTCGGGCGCTGGCTGCGCGGCGGCGCTGCAACCGAAGGGCCGTGGCGCCGCCGTGGCCTGTTCTGGCCCGGGCTGGCGGTCCTGCTGTGCGCCAGCTCGGCGCTGGAGTGGGCGCGCCTGTACCGGCTGGAAGAGCTGCTGCCCGGGCACGCGGGCGGCATGCTGGGCTTTGCCGTCGGCCCGCTGGCGGTCAAGTGGCTGGGCTTCACGGGTTCGGGCCTGGTGGGCGTGGCGCTGGTGGTGCTGGCCATGGGCCTGGTCTTCGGGTTCTCCTGGGGGCGCCTGGCCGAGGCGCTGGGTTCGCGGATCGACGCGGTGGTGCTGGCGATCGGGGGGCTGCTGGAGAGGGCGCGCGATGTGGCTGCCAGTCGCCGCGCGAGACATCGACCTCGCGGTCCAGCACCACGCCGGCACTGGCGCCTGCCGCCACGCCGCAGGGGTGCCGCACGTGGTCGAACACCTGGGCGACCACTGCGCGCTGTCCGCCGGGAAAGACTTGGACCTGCTGCCCCGCGGTGAAGGTGCCGCAGGCCACGCGGCCCCAGAACACGCGCCGGCCCTGGTGGGTGTGGGCGGCGTCGGAGAATTTTTCCACCCACTGCACGGGCAGGGCGGGCGGCAGGGCGACGTCCGGTGCGGTGCGCGGCAGCCGCTCCAGCAGCTGCAGCAGCGCAGGCCCCTGGTAGCCACACCAGCCGGCCGACGGCGCGGCGACGTTGTGGCCCTGCAAGGCCGAGATCGGCACGATGGCCGCCACCTCGATGCCGGCCTGCGCGGCAAAGCCCTCCAGCGCCGCGCGGATGCGGGCAAAGGCGAGGGCCGGCTCGTCCACGGCGTCGAGCTTGTTCACGGCGAAGACCAGCGACTGCACGCGCAGCAGGTGCACGAGCAGGCTGTGGCGGCGGGTCTGCGGCAGGAGGACCGGCGCGCCCGCGCGCCAGTCGAGCTTGGTGGCGTCGACCAGCACGATGGCGGCGTCCGCCTGGGAGGCGGCGGTCACCATGTTGCGCGTGTACTGCTCGTGGCCCGGCGCGTCGCCGATGATGAACTTGCGCTCGGGGGTCGCGAAGTAGCGCCAGGCCACGTCGATGGTGATCCCCTGCTCGCGCTCGGCCGCCAGGCCGTCGGTCAGGCGTGCCAGGTCGGCTGCGCCGGCCTGGGTGACGCCGGCGAGCTGGTCCTGCAGCACGGCACGGCTGTCCACGAGCAAGCGGCCGATCAGGGTGCTCTTGCCGTCGTCCACGCTGCCGCAGGTGATGAAGCGCAGCGCGGGGTGGTGCGCCGCACCGGTGTGGGCGTCCCCTGCCGGTGTCGGCGTGGAGGCCTGGGTGTCGATGGGTTCGAGGGTGGCAGTCGTCATCAGAAATAACCTTCCCGTTTGCGTTTTTCCATGGAGACTTCGCTGGTCTGGTCGTCCATGCGTGTGGCGCCGCGCTCGCTTACCTCGGTGGCGAGGGTTTCCTGGACGATCTGGGCGGCGCTGGCGGCGCGGCTTTCCACCGGGCAGGTGCAGGTGATGTCGCCCAGGGTGCGAAAGCGCACGTGGCGCACCTGCGGCTGCTCGCCCTCGCGTGGCGGCGTGAGCGGCGTGACCGGCACCAGCAGTCCGCGGCGCTCGACCACTTCGCGCGGGTGGCTGTAGTAGAGCGATGGAAGGTCCATGCCTTCGCGCTCGATGTACTGCCACACGTCCAGCTCGGTCCAGTTGCTGATCGGAAAGACACGGAAGTGTTCGCCCGGCGCCAAGCGGGTGTTGAACAGCTGCCACAGCTCGGGCCGCTGCGCCTTCGGCGCCCACTGGCCGAAGGCGTCGCGGTGCGAGAAGATGCGTTCCTTGGCACGCGCTTTCTCCTCGTCGCGGCGCGCACCGCCGATGAGTGCGTCGAAGCGGTGTTCTTCGATGGCTTCCAGCAGCGTGACCGACTGGTGGGCGTTGCGCGGCTCGTCGGGCCGGGCGAGCCGCACCGTGCCGCGAGCGATCGAGTCCTCGACGCTGCGCACGATCAGCTGGGCGCCCAGCTCGGCGGCGCGCCGGTCGCGGAACTGCGTGACTTCCGGGTAGTTGTGGCCGGTGTCGATCATCAACAGCGGAAAGGGCAGGCGGCCGGCGCCGAAGGCCTTCTCCGCGCAGCGCAGCATGACCAGCGAGTCCTTGCCGCCGGAAAACAGCAGGGCGGGGCGCTCGAAGGCGGCGGCGACTTCGCGCAGGATGAAGACGGTCTCTTCCTCCAGCGCGTCCAGATGGCGGTTGCTCAGGCGGCTCAGCAGGTGCGGATCGACACGGGCGTTCATGTTGGGGTTCCAGTCGGGTGGGTTGCCGCGCAGGCGGGGCGGGCGCCGGGCGGCGGTGGTTTCTCTGTCAATGGGCCAGGTGCAGGCCGCACTCGCGCTGTGCCTCGCCCTTGGTCGGGTCCACGTAGTCGAAGTTGTTGGGCAGGCCATGGACTTCGCAGTACTGGTACAGGTCGCGAGGTGTCCAGTGCAGCAGCGGCGCGACCTTCAGCAGGCCGTCGGGGTTGAGGCTCACCGGCTCCATCTGCGCGCGCACGGCGCTGTCGGTGGCGCGCAAGGCGGTGAACCAGACCTTCGGCGCGGTCTCGCGCAGCGCGCGGGCGAAGGGTTCCAGCTTGACCTCTGCGGTGAAGGCGGCGTGGCGCGGGTCGTCCAGCGCAGGCACCGGCCCATCGACCGCTTCGCGGTGCGCGCGCGAGCGCCGAGGCAGGTAGATGCGCAGGTCGAGCTGCAACAGCCGGGCCACCTCGTCGGCGTAGCGGTAGGTGGCCTCGGTGTTGTAGCCACTGTCCATCCAGACGACCGGCACCTGGGGCGCCACCTGCGTGACCAGGTGCAGGAGCACCGCCTCGAAGGGCCGGAAATTGGTGGTGACGATCGCCGGCTGGCGCAAGGCCAGTGCCCAGCGCACCAGGGCCGGCGCGTCGCGGCCCAGCTCGGCGTTGACCCGCGCCAGCTCGGCGGCGTTCATGCCACCTCCCGCGCGAAAAGGGGCCGCGGCTCGTGCACGTCGCCCTGGTAGAAGGCGGCATAGCGGCTGAACTGGCGCTCGGCGGCCGCCGGGTCCACGCCTTCGGCGAGCAGGGCGCTACTGAAGCCGCTGCGGTGCATGTGCACCAGCTGGTCGATCAGCACGTCGCCGGTCGCCCGAATGTCGCCCGTGAAGCGCCAGCGCCGGCGCAGCAGCAGCGCCTGTGTGTAGGCCCGGCCGTCGGTGAAGCTGGGAAACTGCAGCTCGATGCGCCCGATGCCTTCGAGCGCGCCCGAGCGTACCAGCTCGGCCAGGTCGGCGTCGTTGGCGATCTGCAGGGTGGGGATGGCGTCGTCGCCGGGGGGCAGGGCGTCGGCAGTGAGGATCTTCATGGGGTCAGCGAAAAAAAAGGGGTCAGTCCTGCTCGGCCAGCGCCTGCTCGTCCACCTTGGGGTGGCGGGCGGCGTTGGCGGCGGCCTTGAAGGGGTCGTGGCCAATGCGCCGCAGCGCGTCGATGAACAGCTCGCCGGGCTTGCGCAATTCGCGGAAGACGTCCAGCACGGCCTCAATGACATCCGGGACCTCGGCCGCGTTGAAGGCGGGGCCGACCACCTTGCCGCCGATGGCCGGACCGGACAGTTGCGAGCCGTCCGAGCCGCCGAGCGTGATCTGGTACCACTCCTTGCCGTCCTTGTCGACGCCCAGGATGCCGATGTGGCCGCTGTGGTGGTGGCCGCAGGAGTTGATGCAGCCGCTCATGTGCAGGTCGATGGGGCCGAGGTCGAACAGCTCGTCCAGATCCTGGTAGCGCTCCGTGATGGCGGCCGCGATGTGCAG
Organism: Melaminivora alkalimesophila; assembly: GCF_000282995.1. Classification (GTDB taxonomy): domain Bacteria; phylum Pseudomonadota; class Gammaproteobacteria; order Burkholderiales; family Burkholderiaceae_C; genus Melaminivora; species Melaminivora alkalimesophila. Next base: position 2,026 of record NZ_ALEE01000135.1, on the reverse strand, counting down.
CGAGCGCGCATTGGCGAGCGAGCAGAAGTCGCCGCCCGGGCAGGCGATCATGTCGGTGAGCAGCCCGATATTGGGCTGCGCCAGACCCAGCTTGCGCGCGGCCTCGTAGAGCGCGGGCAGGTCGCTTTGGTGTACCCAGGGCAGCAGCAGGTTCTGCTCGTGCGTCAGGCGCGCCTCGGCGGCCGAGAAGGTCTCGGCCAGCTGCGCCAGCGCGTCCAGCGTGTCGGCGTCGGCGTCGCCGGGCGCAAAGCCCGGGCGCTTGAACGACAGGGTGACGGTGGCCAGGCCGGGCAGCCGGTGTCCGCGCACGTTCTGCTGCAGCCAGCGCCGGTAGAGCTGGCCGTCGGGGTCCACGCGCGACGGGAGGCCGGCCGCCTTCAGCTCGGGGATGACGAAGTGGCTGGCCACGCGATCGAGCTCCGCCTGGGTGATGGTGTGCGGGGCGCCGTCCTGCTCGACGATGGCCCTGAATTCCTCTTCCACCGCGTCGATGAAGCCCTGACCCTCGGCCTTGACCAGGATCTTGATGCGTGCCTTCCACTTGTTGTCGCGCCGGCCGTAGCTGTTGTAGGTGCGGACGATGGCCTCGATGTAGTTCAGCAGCTGCGGCCACGGCAGGAATTCACGCACCACGGTGCCGACGATGGGTGTGCGCCCCATGCCGCCGCCGACCTTGACGGCAAAGCCCGCGCTGCCATCGTCCCCCCGCACGGCCTGCAGGCCGATGTCGTACCAGCCGATGGCGGCGCGGTCTTCCCGTGCACCGTTGAAGGCGATCTTGAACTTGCGCGGCAGGTAGGAAAATTCCGGATGCAGCGAGCTCCACTGGCGCGTGATCTCGGCGAAGGGGCGCGTGTCCAGGATGCCGTCCTCGGCAATGCCCTCCCAGGCGTCGCAGGTGATGTTGCGGATCGCATTGCCGCTGGTCTGGATGGCGTGCATGTCGACGCTGGCCAGCAGGTCCATCACGTCGGCGGCGCGCGACAGCGGGATCCAGTTGAACTGGCAGTTGGTGCGCGTGGTGAAGTGGCCGTAGCCGTACTTGAGCGGCTTGGCCGGCAGCGTCTGGCCGGGCTGGGACGCTTGCAGCGCGTCCTGCGTGGCCTGTGCGCGGGCCAGCAGCTCGGGATCGGGGCGGTCGTACTCGCGCGCGATGTGCGCGAGCATCCGCAGCTGGCGGCTGCTGATCTCGCCATAGGGCACGGCGATGCGCGCCATCGGCGCATAGCGCTGGATGTACCAGCCGTTTTGCAGGCGCAGAGGCAGGAGTTGCTCGTCGGTCAGCTCGCCCCGCTCCCAGCGCTCGAGCTGGTCGCGAAATTGCTGGGCACGCAGCCGGACGAACTGGCGGTCGAATTCGGTGTACTGGTACATGGCACTCCAAGACGTTCTCTGGCGTGCCGGTGGCCCTTCTTCGGATCCCCTTCCATGCACGCGACGGGTGCACTGTAGGAGGCTGCGTTATGAAAGCAAACTAATATTTATTGCTTCATATATGCAAAAAACTGCATAAAGAAGTTCAAGGCAGGGCGAGACGCTCGGCCATGAGGGCGCGGGCGAGACGCGCCTCCACCGGCAGAGGCTCGTCGTGCAGGCGCGCGGCGAGCAGCTCGCCGCACAGCAGTGCCAGGGTCAGGCCGCGCGCGCCCATGGCGGTGCTCACCCAGAGGCCCGGCTGGGCCCTTGGCTCGACCGGTCCGACCAGCGGCAGGCGGTCGGGCGCCGCGCAGCGCACCGCCGCCCAGGTGCGCACCGCGCCTGCCGCGCCTCCACTGCGCCGCAAGCAGGGCGCAAGGGCGGCGCCGAGCGCCGGTGCGAGCGCGCACAGGCGCCCGAGGTTGGCATCCAGGCCCTGGCGCGCCTCGGCCGGGGTGGGCGGCAGCTCGGTGCGTCCACGCTCGAAGGTGGCGCCCAGCACCCACGCCGCGCCCTCCGGCAGCGGCACCCGGGGCACGAGGTTGCCGTGGCCGTTGAGTGGCTGGCCAGGCCAGGGGGCGGACGCCGCGCAGCTGCCGAGGGCCGCGTG
>NZ_ALEE01000134.1 GCF_000282995.1 Melaminivora alkalimesophila | reverse complement strand
GGCGGTGGCCAGCGCCTGGCCCGCCGCATCGAAGGCGTGCCACTGGCCCTCCGCGGGCTGCAGCCGGGCCACTTGCGAGCGCCCCTGCCAGGAAACGCCGGGCTGCGCGAGCAGGCGTGCGATCAACGCGAGCGGGCGCACCCAACCGCCGCGCACGTGCCAGCAGGCGGAGGCGCCAGGGGGAAGATGGCTGGCGCTGCGCTGCGCGGCGGTCGCGGGCCGGCTCCACTCCAGCCCCGGGCCCTCATCCCAGGCCAGGCGCATCGGGGCATCGACCCCGTGCTCGAGCACGCCGCATGCCTGCCATGCCATCCCTTCGTCCTCGGCGGCTAGCGCACCGAGGGTCTGCAGCGCCAGGCGCACGCCCGCGCGGGACAGGCGTGACAGCAGGCTGTCGTCGGGCGAGACGTGGGGTGCGAACACGCCTGCCGGCAGGCCGGAAGCTCCTGCGGCCGGAGCGTGTCCGGCATCCAGCACGCGGACCCGCCACCCGCGACGCGCCAGGCTGGCGGCGACGGCAGCGCCTGCGAGGCCCGCGCCCACCACCAGGCAATGGCCGGGCGCGCTGCCTTCGGCCAGCCCCGCTGGGGGCAGCGGCGGCCG
>NZ_ALEE01000133.1 GCF_000282995.1 Melaminivora alkalimesophila | reverse complement strand
GGCCGGCCGGGGCGCGGCTGCCAGGGCGGATCGAAGACGGCCTGCAGGTTTTCGCGTTTCGGGTGGACGCCCGGGACCTTGTGCACCACAAAACCGCACTGGGCGAGGGTCTCGCGCACGCTGCGCGCCACGCTCCAGGTGGCCAGGCGCGTGCCGCGCCGACAGCAGCGCGCCACGGCCCGCAGCGTGTGGACGCTCCACATCTCCGGGTTGCGCTCCGGGCTGAAGCCGTCCAGGTACACGGAGTCGGCGCTGGGTTGCTGCTGGCGCAGCATCGCCTGGGCATCGCCGACCAGCAGCGTGAGCAGCACCCGCCCGCCCTCGAAGGACAGGCGATGCACCCCCGGCAGCAAGCCCCAGAACTGCTCTGCCAGCTGCCGGGCCAGCGGCCGCAGTTGCGGATCATCGGGTGCGGCGCGCAGCAGATCCTCGGCCCGCACCGGCCAGCCCTCGCAGGAGACGAAGTGCAAGATGCGCGGGCGCTGCGGGTCGGCGCGCCACGCGGCCCAGGTGACGAGGAAATTCAGCCCCAGGCCAAACCCCGTCTCCAGGATGCGCCACCGTGGCTGGCCGGCCCAGGCC
>NZ_ALEE01000132.1 GCF_000282995.1 Melaminivora alkalimesophila | reverse complement strand
CCCAGGCCGCCGGCAGGCCGCAGCCGGCCAGAAACGCCACGCGCGCCTGCGGCAGGCCATGGCCTGCGATGCCGTGGTAGCGGTCTCCGAAGCGCGGACTGAAGGGCGCGCCGTCGGGCAGCCAGTCCAGGGATTCACCCATGGGTCGGGAAGCGATGCCCTGCGCGCGCTCGCCTCACGTCCGGCAGCCGGGCCCTGCGCTGGGCGGCCCGCGCCGCCTCATGCGCTGGGCGGCACGTAGCCGGCAGCAACGTCCGCGCCTGCGCCGAAGAAGTGGTTTTCCATCTGGCGGGCCAGGTATTGGCGGGCCCGGGCGTCCGCCAGGTTCAGGCGGTTTTCATTGACCAGCATGGTCTGGTGCTTGAGCCAATCGCCCCAGGCCTGCTTGCTCACGTTCTCGTAGATGCGCTTGCCCAGTTCGCCGGGGTAGGGGGGGAAGTCCAGGCCTTCGGCTTCCTTGCCGAGCTTGATGCAGTGAACGGTGCGTGCCATGTGCGCTCCTCGCGAGGTAAAGGGGGGTTCTGCGTTGCCGCCGGCGCCGGACCCGCCGGGCAGGGCAGCGCGATGGGCCGCACTGTAGCAAGGCCACGGGTTCCGTTGGCCGCTGTAGGGGGATGGTCCGGCGCCGGGCCGCTGGGGCGCTTGCGGCGCCGGGCAGGCGTCAGTAGATGCCCAGCGCCAGGCCTGCGGCCAGCGCCTCGCCCAGCGCCCGGCAGCCCTGCAGGTCGGCGGCGGCGATGGTCTTGGGCGCCAGGATGGCCTCGGGCGTCTGTGCATGGGTGCACACGATCAGTGGCTCCGCCACGCCCTTCAGGCGCCAGCCCGTGGCGATGCGCGCGATCTGCCGGGCTGCGCCCGTGCCATCGCTGCCGGCGCAGACCAGGGTGGCATAGGGGCGGCCCTCGATGCGCTCCAGGGCCGGGTAGTAGCAGCGGTCGAAGAAATCCTTGAGCTGGCCGCTCATGGAGGCCAGGTTTTCCGGGGTGCAGAACAGGTAGCCATCGGCGGCGAGCACGTCCTCGGGACCGGTGTCCGCCGCGTGCTGCAGCCGCACCTGGCAGTTTCCCGCGGCCAGCGCCCCGTCGCGGGCCGCCTCCGCCATCTGGCGCGTGCCGCCGGTCTGGCTGTGCCAGACGATCAGCAGCGTCCTGGGGGGCTGCGCCATGGCCCGCGCCTCACCACAGCAACACGACCACGACGATGGCCGTGCCGAGCAGCAGATTGATGCCGACCCAGGTGCGGATGCGCGCCAGGGCGTCGCCCCCTACAGCCCAGTCTGCTGCCTGGACGGCCGTATCCAGGCGCGACAGCAGCGCAAGGTAGATATAGGCGTAGATCGCCATCATCAGCAGACCCACCCCGGACATGAACTTCCAGTCCCAGGGCATGACAAAGCCCCCGCCCATGCTCACCATGCCGATCAGCGCCAGCCCGGTGGTCAGCACGACCACGACGCTCGCGCCCACCGCCGCCAGGAAGCGCTGCAGGATGGCGCGCATCAGCGGCACGCGCTCGGCCGGCGCAAGCTGCTGCACCGCCGGGCGCAGGAAGAAATGGGCGAACGCCATCCCGCCCACCCAGACGATGATGGACAGGACGTGGAGCAGCTTCAGGGCGTTGTAGAGCATGGTTGAAGCGGAAAGAGGGCAGCCGGAACTGGCGCGCATTGTGCCCATGCCCGCAGAGCCCGCAGGCCGCGTGCGCCTACAGGGCGAGTGCCACCAGGCCCGCCAGGGCGACCAGCAGCGTGTTCAGGCAGGCCAGCAGGAAGCCGAAGCGCACCAGCGCGCCTTCCTCTTCCCGCGTCCCCCGCGCCAGGCCCAGCGCCACCATGGCAATGGGGATGGAGGCCATGGCGGCGTGCCCGGCGCCGCTGTTCTGCAGGGCGGCGAGCAGCGGACGGGCGGTCTCGGGCAGCAACCCGATCGCGGGCATGAAGATGGCGTTGCCACCGAGCGTGGAGCCCGTCAGGTAGCCCGACAGCGCGCCCAAGGCGGCCACCACCGGGCCGGCGGCGGCCAGGGAGAGCGCGGACAGCGCCTGCGTCAGCGCGTCCAGGAAGCCGCCCTTGACCATGATCTGCGACAGCGCGAGAAACCCGGCGATGGTCAGCAGCGGCCGCGTGGCGCGCGCACGCAACGCCTGCCCGAGGGCGGGGCGGCCAGCCGGCGGGCGCAGCAGCCCCGGGTGGCGCCAGGCGATCCCCATGGACGCGGCGGCCAGCGCGAGCCCGGGCGAGGTCAGCGGCTTCCAGACCACGGCATGGCCGGCGACCTGCCACAGCCCATCGGCCTGTGTGAGCAGCACCCCGCCCTTGAGCAGCAGCACGCAGCCGATCAACACCAGGTAAGGCATGGCTGCGCGCAGGCCGGCGCCGCCGCTGCCGGGCCTTCGTGCCCAGGACGGGGCAAGGAGCACCACCATCACGGCCAGGCCAGCGCCCACTCCCGCCATCTCCGGCCCGGTGAAGCGGCTCAGTGCGGCCAGCACCGCCAGGAAGAGCAGGCAGCACAGAGCCAGCGCCAGCCAGGCGCGTGCGTCGCGCGCTTTCGTCCACCACAGCGACAGCGTGGCGATGGCCAGGAAGACCGGCGCGCTGGTGAAGACCGTGTCGGTCGCCAGCCGCTCCGCCG
>NZ_ALEE01000131.1 GCF_000282995.1 Melaminivora alkalimesophila | reverse complement strand
AGCCGCTCCGCCGGCAGGCCCGCCAGTGGCGCGCCCACCACCGTCGCCAAGCCAAGCGTCCCCCAAGGCATGATGCCCATCCCCAGGATGGCCAGCCGCAGCGCCACCTGCCGCTCGAAGAGGGCGAGCAGCAGCGGAATGGTCGCCACCATCGACACCCCGAAGCCCGTGAGCGACTCCAGCATCGGCCCCAGGCCGAGCACCACCAACAGCACCTGGTGGGGGCGCGGCAGGGCGAGCGACTGCAGCGACTGGCTGAGCACCTGGTTGATGCCCAGGCCCTCGATCAGGATCACGAAGACCAGGCCCGGCACGATGACGCTGGCGGTGATGGCCAGCAGCACGGCCGTATCGAGCGCGGCGGCTGCCAGGGCCGGCGCCTGCATCGGCTGCGCCGCGCCGCAGGCCCACAGCAGCAGGGCCAGGCTGCACCCTGCCAGCGCGGCCTGCAGCGGAGGGCGGCGCAGCACCATCAGCGCCAGCAGGACGAGCAACAGGGGCGACAGGTGCGGCAGTGGCATGCGCGGGCGGGCCTTCGGGGATGCGTGGACGGGCCGGCCCGGGCAGGGCTGCGGCAGCGCGAGCATACGTTGCGCGCTGCGCCGCTGTCGTCAGGCGGGCTGCGCCTGCGGCCGTGGCACTGCTGCGTCTGTCGTGCCGCGGTGCTGCAACTCGGCGCGCAGCTGCGCCGCGGCCTGCACCATGTGGCGCAGCGCGGCCTCGGTCTCGGGCCAGGCGCGCGTCTTCAGACCGCAGTCGGGGTTGACCCACAGATGCTGCACCGGCACCACCTCGGCGGCGCGGCGCAGCAGCGCCAGCATCTCGTCCACACCCGGCACGCGCGGCGAGTGGATGTCGTACACGCCGGGGCCGATCTCGTTGGGGTAGTGCCAGTCGCCAAAGGCCGTGAGCAGCTCCATGTGCGAGCGGCTGGTCTCGATGGTGATGACGTCGGCGTCCATGCTGGCGATGGCCGGCAGGATGTCGTTGAATTCGCTGTAGCACATGTGGGTGTGAATCTGCGTGCCATTGCCCACGCCGCTGGCGGCGATGCGAAACGCGCGCGTCGCCCAGGCGAGGTACTGCTGCCAGTGCGCGCGGCGCAGCGGCAGGCCCTCGCGGATGGCCGGCTCGTCGATCTGCACGACGGCGATGCCGGCTTTTTCCAGATCCACCACCTCGTCGCGGATCGCCCAGGCGATCTGCTCGCAGGTGCGGCTCCTCGGCTGGTCGTCGCGCACGAAGGACCATTGCAGGATGGTCACCGGCCCGGTCAGCATGCCCTTCATGGGCCGGTCGGTGAGGCTTTGCGCGTACTGCGTCCAGGCCACCGTCATGGGCGCATCGCGCGCCACGTCGCCGTACAGGATGGGGGGCTTCACGCAGCGCGAGCCGTAGCTTTGCACCCAGCCGCCCGCCGTGAAGGCAAAGCCCGCCAGCTGCTCGCCGAAGTATTCGACCATGTCGTTCCTCTCGGCCTCGCCGTGCACCAGCACATCCAGGCCCAGAGCTTCCTGGCGGCGCACCACGTCCTCGATCTCGGCGCGCATCTGCGCCTCGTAATCCTGCGTGGACAGCTCGCCGCGCCGGTGCGCAGGCAGTGCTTCCATGGCA
>NZ_ALEE01000130.1 GCF_000282995.1 Melaminivora alkalimesophila | reverse complement strand
GTGCTGGCCGTGAAGGTGGTGGGCTTTGCGCGCCACGGGCAGGACCTGCGGGCGCAGCGCGTCGGCGGGCTGGCCTACGCCGCGGGCGTGGTGCTGTCCTTCCTGCTGCTGGGCGCGCTGATGCTGGCGCTGCGCGCCGCGGGCGAGGCGGTGGGCTGGGGCTTTCAGCTGCAGTCGCCGGCCGTGGTGGCGCTGCTGGCGGCGCTCTTCACGCTGATCGGGTTGAACCTGGCGGGGGTGTTCGAGTTCGGGCGCATGCTGCCCTCCTCGGTGGCCGGCCTGCAGGCGCGCCATCCGGTGGCGGACGCCTTCCTCACCGGCGTGCTGGCGGTGGCCGTGGCCTCGCCCTGCACGGCGCCCTTCATGGGGGCGTCGCTCGGCCTGACGGCCACGCTGCCGGCGGCGCAGGCGCTGTCCATCTTCGCCGCGCTCGGCGTGGGCCTGGCGCTGCCCTACGTGCTGGCGGCGTGGCTGCCCGCGGTGGCGCGCGCCCTGCCGCGCCCAGGGGCGTGGATGGAAACATTGCGCCGGCTGCTGGCCTTCCCGATGTTCGCCACCGTGGTCTGGCTGGTGTGGGTGCTGGGCCAGCAGGTGGGCATCGACGGGGTGGCGGCGCTGCTGGCGCTGCTGGTGCTGCTGGCGCTCGCGGTGTGGGCGCTCACCCTGCGCGGGCGCACGCGCGCCGTGCTCGCTCCGCTGGCGGTGGCAGCCGGCGCCTGGGCGGCCTGGGCCTGGACGCCGGTCGTGACGGAGCCGGAGGCAGCTCCGGTACTGGTGGCCCAAAGCAACTCCACAGTCGACGATGCACCCGCCGGCATCGGCCAGTGGCAACCCTGGAGCGCCGACCTGCCGGGCCGGATTCTCGCTTCCGGCCGGCCGGTGTTCGTGGACTACACGGCCGCCTGGTGCGTGACCTGCCAGTACAACAAGCAGACCACCCTCGCCGACCCCGAGGTGCTGCAGGACTTTGCCGACCGCGGCGTGGCGCTGCTGCGCGCCGACTGGACGCGGCGCGACCCGGCCATCACGGCCTCGCTGGCCGAGCTGGGGCGCAGCGGCGTGCCGGTGTACGTACTGCACGCCCCGGGGCGCGCACCGGTGGTGTTCAGCGAGATCCTGGGGCGCGGCGAACTGCGGGCCGCGCTGGCGGCGCTGTAGCGCAGGCGCCGCCCGGCAGCCTCGCCAGCCCTAGCGGGTCAGGCGCCCGTCGCGGCCCATCATCAGGAGGTCGACGAACTTGCCGGAGCTGTGCTCCGTGGGAGACAGTTCCACGGCGAATCCGCCGAAATTCGTCTGGATCGACTCCATGGCCTGCGCCAGGCTGGCGCGCGTCGGCCGGGCGCCGGCGCGCTGCAGCGCCTCGACCAGGAATTTGGCCGACAGGAAGCCGTCCATGTGGCTGAAGGTGTATTCGGTCAGCCCCTGGGCCCGGGCCAGTGCCTGGAACTCCCGCACCAGCGGCAGGCTGGCGTTCCACGGCGAGGGCACCACCTGCGAGACGATCACGCCGCGCGCGCGCTCGCCCAGCCCCTCCACCAGCTGCACGTTGCTGATCACCGACAACACGTAGAAGGAAGTGGGATGACCGGCTGCCTGGTAGGCGGCGATGAAGTCCACGCTCGGCTTGCCGGCACTGATGACGATGATCGCCTGCGGATTGTGCTGCGCGACCGCTGCCACCGCCCCGGCCATGCCCGCACCATCGACCCGCAGGGGCGCCGTGGCCACCAGGTTCACGCCGTGCTTTCGGACCGACTGCTCCACCGCCGCCAGCCCGCCGGTACCGAAGGGATTGTCCAGGTACACGGCCGCCACGCGCTGCATGCCCATGGACGCCTGGTGGCGGACCATGGCATCGAGCTCGGTGGCGTAGCCGGCCTTGATGTTGAAGACCCAGCGCAGCGATTTCTCCCGCAGTGCCTCGGAACCGGTGAAGGGCGCGACCAGCGGCACGCCGCGCTCCTCGGCAAGCTTCATGCCGGCCAGGGCCGGGGGCGTTCCGGCGTACTGGAACAGCGCCAGCACCTTGTCCCGGTCGATCAGCTGGCGGGTGTTGGCCTCGGCCCTGGCCGGGTCGTAGGCATCGTCCAGCGCGAGCACGCGGATCTTGCGGCCGCGCACTCCGCCCTGAGCGTTGATGTGGTCGAAATACAGGCTCGCGCCCTGGCGGACCTCGCGCGTGATGCCCTCCAGCGGCCCCGTGAGCTGGCACGACTGGCCGATCAGGATTTCCGCATCCGTCACACCCAGACCCTCCTGGGCGTGAGCGCCCGGGGAAAACAGCCCGGCCGCCAAGGCCAGGCAGGCGCTCAGGAAGGGCAGGGCCAGGGTTCGCAGCCTGTCTCTCATGGGATTTGTCCTCTCTACGGGGTTGGGGCAGCAACAACACTGCCATCATGGTTTTGAGTTGGGGCAGCATATTACCGACCGGGCGGACGAAAAACCACCGATCCCGGCCCCGCTTAATCCACATCAACGGGCGCGCAGCCGCGCTCGCTTGCCGCGGTCTCCCTCGTGGCCTTCGGCGCGCGCTGCGACAATCGGCGCCCATGACTACCGCTTCCTCCTCTTTCGCCCCGTTGCAAAACGACACCTTCCTGCGCGCCTGCCGGCGCCAAGCGACGGAGTACACGCCGCTGTGGCTGATGCGCCAGGCGGGCCGCTACCTGCCCGAGTACAAGGCGACGCGCGCACGCGCCGGCAGCTTCATGGGGCTGGCAACCCACGTGGACTACGCCACCGAGGTCACGCTGCAGCCCCTGGAGCGCTTCGCGCTGGATGCCTCGATCCTGTTCTCCGACATCCTCACCGTGCCCGACGCCATGGGCCTGGAACTGTCCTTCGCGGAAGGGGAAGGCCCGCGCTTCGCCCATCCGGTGCGCGAGGAGGCGGACGTGGCGCGCCTGGCGGTGCCCGACATGGACAGGCTGCGCTACGTGTTCGACGCCGTGACCAGCATCCGCCGGGCGCTGGCCGGGCGCGTGCCGCTGATCGGCTTCTCCGGCAGCCCCTGGACGCTGGCCTGCTACATGGTCGAGGGCCGGGGCTCGCAGGACTACCGGCTGGTCAAGAGCATGATGTATGCGCGCCCCGACCTGATGCACCGCATCCTCGCGGTGAACGCCGAGGCGGTGGCCACCTACCTGAATGCGCAGATCGACGCCGGCGCCCAGGCGGTGATGGTGTTCGACAGCTGGGGCGGCGTGCTGGCCGACGGCTGCTTCCAGGAGTTCAGCCTGGCCTACACGCGCCAGGTGCTCGCCGGGCTGAAGCGCACCGGACCGGACGGCCAGGACGTGCCACGCATCGTCTTCACCAAGGGCGGCGGCCTGTGGCTGGCCGACATGGACAGCGCACTCGACTGCGAGGTGCTGGGCGTGGACTGGACCGTGAACCTGGGGCGCGCGCGCGCCCTGGTGGGCGGCACGGCGGGCGGGCCGGGCAAGGCGCTGCAGGGCAACCTCGACCCGAACGTGCTGTTCGCCTCCCCGGAGGCCGTGGCCGCCCAGGCGCGTGCCGTGCTCGACAGCTTCGGACGGCCCCACACCGACCCGTCGACCACCGGCCCGACGCACATCTTCAACCTCGGCCACGGCATCAGCCAGTTCACGCCGCCGGAGCACGTGACGGCGCTGGTGGAGGCCGTGCACAGCCACTCGCGCGCGCTGCGCCGCGGCTGAGCGGCCGCTGCCGGCCGCCCCAGGCCCCAGTTGTGCACATTTTCCAGGCGCGGCGGGGCTGCGGACGGCAGGCCGGTGTTGGCGAGGGACTTCCCGCCCGGCGCCGCTGCACTTCGCCTAAGTCCTTGATTCACAAGGAACACGCGCGGATGCCGTTTTGCTGTGCATTCCGTGCAAAGCCGCGAGCGACAAGGGCTTGGCGGCTTTTCCCGGGGGTTGCCCACAAAGTTATCCACAGAAATTCTGGACTAACCGACAAAGACTTGCAAAATCAACGACTTGCCTGACAAACTGCAGCCTGCTTCCCGATTTGTTCGCATTGGCTTACCACGAAATGCCACCGCCACAGGCCTTGACAAGCGAGTTGTTCACATGTTTGGACGAGCGGGCGCAGGCCCGGCGCAGGGCTCTGGCGCTCGGGGCGCTTTTTTGCGGCGCAGCAAAGTGCTTGATTCATAACGGACTTTTGCTGCAGAAACTGGAAATTCGATAGCACGACAGCGCCTGCCGGCCGGCCCCCGCGGGGATCGCCGGCGCGCTTTCCACAAAGTTGTCCACAGGTCGGCACGGACGTCGGCCCCTTCCCATGAACACACCCGCCGAGCCTCCGAGCCACCTGCTGTCCATTGCCGTCAGCACGCCGGCGCACTCCGCCCTCGGCGACCTGCTCAGCTACGCGAGCGCGGCGCCGCTGCCGCCCGGGACGCTGGTGCGCGTGCCGCTGGGCAGCCGCGAGGTGCTCGGCGTCGTGTGGGATGCCCCGCCGGACGGTGGCGCGCCCCTGCCGGAGGGCGTCGCTCCGCGCGCCATCGCCGGCGTGCTCGAAGGCCTGGCGCCGCTCGATGCACCCTGGCGGCGCCTGGTGCAGTTCGCGGCGCGCTACTACCAGCGCTCCGTGGGCGAGGTCGCCTTGGCGGCCCTGCCGCCGCAGCTGCGCGAACTCGGCCCCGAGCAGCTGGCGCGGCGCCTGCGCCGGGCGCCTGCGCCCTCCAGCCCCGCCACCGCCGCCCCGGAGGTCGTCCCCAGCCCCGAGCAGGCGCACGCCATGGCCGCCATCGAAGCCGGCCCGGGGCCGTTCCTGCTGTTCGGCAGCACCGGCAGCGGCAAGACCGAGGTCTACCTGCACTGCATCGCCCGGGCGCTGGCCGCCGATCCGGCCGCCCAGGCGCTGGTGCTGGTGCCGGAGATCAACCTCACGCCCCAGCTGGAGGCGCGGGTGCGTGCGCGCTTCGCGCCGCTGTACGGCGAGGCCGCCGTGGTCAGCCTGCACAGCGGCATGACCGGGCCGCAGCGGCTGCGCAGCTGGCTGGCGGCGCACGCGGGCCAGGCGCGCATCGTGCTCGGCACGCGCATGGCGGTCTTTGCCAGCCTGCCCGGCCTGGCGCTGATCGTGGTGGACGAGGAGCACGATCCCAGCTACAAACAGCAGGAAGGCGCGCGCTACCACGCCCGCGACCTGGCCCTGTGGCGCGGCCACGACCAGGGCGCCCGGGTGATCCTCGGCAGCGCCACGCCCTCGCTGGAGAGTTGGCACGCCAGCAGCCCGGCCACACCCGGCGACGCGCGCAGCGGCCGCTACCAGCGCCTGTCCATGCCCAGCCGCATCGGCGCCGGCGAACTGCCGCAGGTGCGCATCGTGGACATGGGCCAGCAGCCGCGCGGCAGTGCCTTCTCGCCGCCGCTGCTGGCCGCCATCACCGAGCGCGTGCAACGCGGCGAGCAATGCCTGGTGCTGCTCAACCGGCGCGGCTTCGCGCCCGTGCTGCACTGCCACGCCTGCGGCTGGAAGAGCGACTGTCCACACTGCAGCGCGCACCAGGTGTTCCACAAGAGCGACCGCACGCTGCGCTGCCACCACTGCGGCGCCACCAGCCGCGTGCCGCGCGCCTGCCCGTCCTGCGGGAACCTGGACATCACGCCCATCGGGCGCGGCACCGAGCAGCTGGAGGAGCAGCTCGGCAGCCTGCTGCGCAACGTGGTCGTCGGCCCGCAGGGCCGCGCCGCGCGGGTGGCGCGCATCGACGCCGACACCACGCGCGCCAAGGGTGCGCTGGAGGAACAGCTGGCGCACGTGCACGCCGGCGAGGTGGATGTGCTGGTGGGCACGCAGATGGTCGCCAAGGGGCACGATTTCCGGCGCATCACCCTGGTCGCGGCGGTGCAGCCCGACGGCGCGCTGTTTTCCAGCGATTTCCGCGCGCCCGAACGCCTGTTCGCCCTGCTGCTGCAGGCCGCCGGCCGCGCCGGGCGCGACGCGCACTACGTCGCGGCGCAGGGCAGCCCGCCCGAGATGTGGATCCAGACCTGGCACCCCGACCACCCGGTCTATGCCGCGCTGCGCCGCCACGACTGGCCGTCCTTTGCCGACCAGCAGCTCGCCGAGCGCGCCGGCGCCGGCATGCCGCCCTTTGCCTGGCAGGCGCTGGTGCGCGCCGACGCCAGCACCCAGGAGGCAGCGCAGGGCTTCCTCACCGCCGCCTGCGAGGCGGCGCGTGCCGCCGGCCTGCCCGGGGGCGAGCAGGTGCACCTCTACCCGCCGGTGCCGCTGGCGG
>NZ_ALEE01000129.1 GCF_000282995.1 Melaminivora alkalimesophila | reverse complement strand
CGCTGCAGCGCTTCCTGGCTGCCTGGCAGCCGCTGCTGCACGCCGAGCGCGCGCGCCACCGCGGCCTGCGGCGCTGGCTCATCGACGTGGACCCGCAGGCGATCTGAGGGGCGCCGCCGCGCTCAGGTCAGCAGCGCCACCGCGGCGGAAAAGCTCAGGAAGGCCAGCGCCGTGCTGACCAGGATGATGCGCGCCACGCGCCCGCCGTGCGCCTCGAAACGCTCGGCCAGCAGCGAGACGTTGCTCGCGCTGGGCAGCGCCGCCACCAGCACCAGCGTGGTCTCGGCCAGCGGCGGCAGCGGCCAG
>NZ_ALEE01000128.1 GCF_000282995.1 Melaminivora alkalimesophila | reverse complement strand
GGCAGCGGCCAGCCCGCCAGCCGCGCCAGCTGGCAGCCCAGCCAGACCAGCAGCGGGTGCACCAACAGCTTGGCCAGCGCGACCGGCACGTAGTCGCGCGGCGCCACCGCTTCGGCGTGGTTCATCTGCGAGCGCGCCAGCACCGCCCCGATGGTGAACAGCGCCACCGGCGAGGCCGCCGCCGCGAGCATGGCGACGGTCTGCTCCAGCGGCCCCGGCAACTCGAACGAGGCCGCCGAGGCCAGCCCGCCCAGGGCGATCGACCAAGGCAGCGGATTGGCCAGCACCCCCGCCAGCGCCAGGCGCAGCGCACGCCCCGCGCTGCCCTCGCCCAGCGACAGGCGCGACAGCGCCACGCACAGCGAGGAAGTGACGATCATGTCCAGCGCCATGGTCGGGATCACCGTGCCGGCACTGGCCTCGCCCAGCAGCGCCACCAGCAGCGGCACGCCCATGAAGCCCGAATTGGGGAAGGCCGCCACCAGGGCGCCAAAGGCCGCATCGTTCCAGCCCCAGCGCGCGCGCGTGGCCGCCACCGTGCCCAGCACCATCAGCACGCCGCTGGCCAGGTACACGGCCGCCACGCGCGGATCGAGCAGCTGCGCCACCGGCGTCTGCGAGCCGAAGCGGTAGAGCATGCACGGCAGTGCGAAATACAGCACGAAGCTGTTGAGCCCGGCGATCGCCGACACCGGCAGCAGCCCGCGCCGGGTGGCGGCGTAACCCGCCAGGACCAGGGCAAAGAAGGGAAAGGTGGTGGCGAGGATGGACAGCACGGGGGGCGATTGTCTCAGCGCCGCGCAGCCGCGGCCCGGGCCGGGCCGGGCCGCAGGCTCACCAGGGGTCGATGCCCACGCCGCGCCGCGGCTGCACCCGGCTGCCCGCCAGCCCGCGCGCCAGCCAGCTGCGCGTCTCGGCCGGGTCGATCACGGCGTCGATCTCCAGCGTGCTCGCCATGTGCATCGCCTCGCCGTGCGCGTACTGGCGCGCCAGCAGCTGCTGGAACAGCGCATCGCGCTCCGCGCCCTCGGCCACCGCCTCCAGTTCCTTGCGAAAGCCCAGGCGCACCGCCCCCTCCAGCCCCATGGCGCCGAACTCACCGGTGGGCCAGGCGATGGTGAACACCGGCGCATGGAAGCCCCCGGCCGCCATGCCCATCGCCCCCAGGCCATAGCCCTTGCGCAGCACCACCGCGAAGAAGGGCACGCGCAGGTGGGCGGCCGC
>NZ_ALEE01000127.1 GCF_000282995.1 Melaminivora alkalimesophila | reverse complement strand
GTGGGCCCCCGCCACGAACAAGCGGCTGACGTGGCGCACCTGCGCCGTTTTCTCGACCTCCGGACCGACCATGAAGCCGGGCGTGTCCACCAGGCTGACGATGGGCAGGCCATGCGCGTTGGCCAGCTGCAGGAAGCGCGCCGCCTTGTCGGCCGCCGCCGCGTCGATGGCGCCGCCCAGGTGCGCGGGGTTGTTCGCCAGCAGCGCCACCGGCCGGCCCTCGATGCGCGCCAGCGCTGTGTGGATGCCGACGCCGAAGCCGGTGCGCAGCGGCAGCAGGCTGCCCTCGTCCACCAGCCCGGCCATGGCGGCGCGCGTGTCGTAGGCGCGCAGCCGGTTTTCCGGCACCACGGCGCGCAGCCGGCGCGGGTCAGGCGCGCTCCACTGGCGCGCGCGGCCCTGGAAGAAGGACAGGTAGTGCCGCGCCGCCGCCACGGCCTGGTGCTCGTCCTCGACCAGCACATCGATCACGCCGTTGGCGTGCTGCACCGGCGCCGGGCCGATCTCCTCGGGGCGGAAGCTCCCCAGGCCGCCGCCCTCGATCATCGCCGGCCCGCCCATGCCGATGGTGCTCGCGCGCGTGGCGATGACCACGTCCGAGCAGCCCAGCAGCGCCGCGTTGCCGGCAAAGCAGCGCCCGTGCACCACGCCCACCACCGGCACCCGGCCCGACAGCCGCGCGTAGGCGCCGAAGGTCGGCACGTGCAGCCCGGCGACGATCGCCATGTCGGTGTCGCCCGGCCGGCCCCCGCCGCCCTCGGCGAACAGCACCACCGGCAGCTCCTGCTCCAGGGCGATGCCCAGCATCCGGTCGGTCTTGGCGTGGTTGCGCATGCCCTGCGTGCCGGCCAGCACCGTGGCGTCGTAGGCCATGACCACGGTGCGCGTGCGCTCCGCCCCGAAGTCGGCGCCGTTCACGCTGCCGATGCCCGTCACCATGCCGTCGGCCGGGGTGTGGGCGATCAGGTCCTCCATGCTGCGCCGGCGCGTCTGCGCGGCCACGGCCAGCTGGCCATATTCGATGAACGACCCTTCGTCGCACAGCGCCGCGATGTTCTCGCGCGCGCTGCGCCCGCCCTGCGCGTGGCGCCGCGCCATCGCTTCGGGGCGGGCGGCGTCGAGCGTGCGCGCGTGGCGGTCCAGCACGCGCTGCAGGTCGGCGCGGATGTGGTCTGGGTCGGCCGCCGCTT
>NZ_ALEE01000126.1 GCF_000282995.1 Melaminivora alkalimesophila | reverse complement strand
AGGCCGGCGCCACCGCCCGGCCGCGGCGCGGCGCGCAGGGCCTCGCCGTACAGGTCCATGACCAGGCGCCCGCAGTCCTGCAGCGCGGCGCGCAGGCGTGCCGCATGGTTGGGGATGTCGGCGATTTCCTCGGCTTCGACCAGCTGGCCGATGCGCAGCGCCCGGCTGGCGAGCTTGTCGATCCAGCCCAGGTAGGACAGGTCCATCTCGCAGGCGAACTGCGACAGTGCCGTAGTCGGCAGGTGGTGCGCCTCGTCGAGGATCAGCAGGCAGTTGTCCAGGTCGGGCAGCAGCCGCGCGCCGATCGACGACAGCAGCAGGTCGTGGTTGGCGACGATGACCTGCGCCGCGACCAGCTCCTTGCGCCGGTCGTAGTAGGTGCACTGCGAGAACAGCGGGCAGTGGCGCCCGGTGCAGGAATGCATCTCGGCAGCCACGGGCGCCCAGACCTCGGGCTCGGGCGGGTCGGGCAAGGTGTCACGGTCGCCATCCCACTGGCCGGAGGCGAGCGCGTCGGCCATGCTGGCGTAGAACTTCATGCGCACCTGCGCGCCGGGCTGCCCGGGCGCGGCCGGCCGGGGCGCCTCGGTGGCGCCGAACAGGTCCTCGGTCGCGCCGAAGTCGTCGTCCTCGGTGCCGGCGGCCAGGCGCTCCAGCTTGAGCTTGCACACGTAGCGCCCGCGCCCTTTGGCCAGGGCAAAGCGCAGCGGCTCGTCCAGGTGCGCGGCCAGCGCCGGCAGGTCCTTGTTCACCAGCTGTTCCTGCAGCGCCACCGTGGCGGTGGAGATCAGCACGCGCGTGCCGCGCGCCAGCGCCATGGCGACCGCAGGGGCCGCGTAGGCCAGCGACTTGCCCACGCCCGTGCCCGCCTGGATCACGGCGATGGCGCGCGCGGGCTGGTGCTCCTCGTCCTCGGCCTTGCCGAGGTCGGCCTGTCCGAAGGTCTGGGCGACCTGTTCGGCCATGCGCCGCTGGCCTTCGCGCGCGCGAAAGCCCGGCGTGGATTGCACCACGGCCTCGAAGGCCTGCAAGGCGCCCTGGGCCCACTGCTGCGCGGACATGGCGGCTGGGAAAAGAGGCTGCAAGAAGGGCAGGAAATCGGCGAGGGTGGGGTGGCAATGCGGGGCGGCATGCGCCTCGGAAAGAGGAGCCGAAGGCTGCATACCTGTGCTTTCATACAGGATGGTAGCGGAACGCGCCCGCCCTGTGGCCTATGGGGTTGTCCGGCCTTTGCCTACGCGCCGTGCCTGCCGGGGGTCTTAGCGTTCGGGATATCGAACGCTTCTTTCCCTTTGCCTGCCCACGCCGAGGTTCCCATGGCCAACCGCCCTACCGCACACACCGTTCCCACCTCTCCCCAGGACCGGGACCCTCCGGGCCGACCCGCCAGCGTGCGCGGCGTCGACCTGACGACCGACAAGAGAGGCAAGGAAAAGGGAGAGCCCCACCTGCCGCACGAGCGCGACCAGGACATCTCCATGACCGGAGACCGGCAGGACCCGCGGGTGCAACAGGGCGCGCGCGACCTGCAGCGCGGGTTGCAAGACACGGACGAAGGCCTGCGGGCTGACGAAAAGGGCGAGCAGCCGCGGCAGTAGCACGGCGGCACGGTGAGGCCTTGGGGCGCTACAGTGCGGCGCCATGTCTGACACTGCCCACTCTTTTGCCTCTGCTGGAACCCTTGCCCGCCGCCTTCGCGTCCACGGCAAGGTGCAGGGCGTCTACTTCCGCCAGTCCACCGTCGAGCAGGCACGCCGCCTGGGCGTCGCTGGCTGGGTGCGCAACCGCAGGGACGGCAGCGTGGAGGCGCTGCTCGTCGGGCCCGAGGCGACGGTCATGGCGTTGATCGGCTGGATGCATACCGGACCCGCGGCCGCGCGCGTCGATCGGGTGGACGTCTGCGAGGAAGTGCCGCCAGTGCCTGTGCTCGAGGGGTTCGTGCAGCGAGATACCTTGTAGCGGCGGGCGGCACCGTGGTGCTCACTCCTTGCGCAACGTCGCCTGCAACGTAATCTCCGGCACCCCCGCCAGTGCCTTGGACAGGGGGCAGTTGCGCTTGGCATCTTCCGCGATTTCCTGGAAGCGGGCCTCGTCCATGCCCGGGACGACCGCTTCCAGGATCAGCGCGATGCGGTCGATCTTGAAGCCGTCACCGTCCTTGGCCAGTCGCACGCGGGCGGTGGTGTCGACCGTGCGGGTGGCAAAGCCCGCCTTGTCGCAAGCAAAGGAGAACGCCATGGTGAAGCAGGCGGCGTGGGCCGCGCCGACGATCTCCTCCGGATTGGTGCCCTTGCGATCGTCGCCGAAGCGGCTGGCGAAACCGTAGGGGTACTTCTGTAGCGCCCCGGTCTCGGTGCTGATCTGGCCCTGGCCGGCCTTGCCGGCGCCGTCCCAGTGGACGGATGCGGTCTTCTCGCTCATCGTTGCTCCTGCATGAAAGTAAGAAACTTGCTCGAATGGGTACGACCACCGATCAGACCAGTTGCGGGCCGCCCAGTCTGTCGGCCGATGCCGGCAGTGGCTGCCCTGCGATGCAGTCGCCATCGGCGTGCGGGGCGGTGCGGCGATCGCGCGGATGCGGCGGACGGGCGCTGGCGCGGCCCAACCCTTGCAAACATTGCCCCTGCGGCCCGCGTCCGGTCACGGCGGCAGGCATGGCGGGAGGCGCAGTCCCGGGGGCGGGGCTGGCAAGCGGTGCAGACGCTTGCTGGTAGGGGGCGCCGAAGCGGTTGGCGAGGAAATCCGGCAGGGCCACCTGTTCCTGCCGGATGAAGCCCTTGCGCGGAAGTTTTCCCTCGCGGAACAAGTCCAGCGCGGCGCAGATGCCGGCGGCAGTGGTGATCTGGATGGCCGACAGGGGCTGCGAGCCGCTGTGGTCGGCGAAGACCTTGCGGGCGAAGACCTCCTGCACCAGCTGGCCGGCGCGCATACCGCTGACGCTGACGAACACCAGCACCACGTCCTGCATGGTCATGGGCACCGAGCGGCGCAGGATGCGCTTGAGTGTTTCCTGGTCGTCCTTCATCCGCAGCTCTTCCAGCAACACCCACATCAGGTCGCGGTGGCCCGGGTAGCGCACCGTCTTGTAGTCGATCGAGCGCAGCTTGCCCGCCCAGGTCTCGCACAGCGTCCCCAGGCCGCCGGAGGTGTTGAAGGCCTCGTACTCCACGCCGTCGAGCGAGAAATGCTCCAGCCCTTCGAGCGGCAGGACCTCAATGCGCCGGCCATCGCGCACCGCCTCGCAGGGGCGGCAATATTCGTTGACCAGCCCGTCCACGCTCCAGGTCAGGTTGTATTTCAACGCGTTGTTGGGATAGGCCGGCAGGGCGCCGACGCGCAGCTTGACCTCGTGCACCTCGTCGAGCTGCTGGGCCAGGTGGTGGGCGGCGATGCCGATGAACCCCGGGGCCAGACCGCACTGGGGCATGAAGGCGGTGTCTGCCCCGACCGCCAGTTCCTGGATGGCGCGGGTGGAGGCCACATCCTCGGTCAGGTCGAAGTAGTGGCAACCGGCAGCGCGGGCCTCGGTGGCAACCAAGGTCGCCAGATGGTAGGGCAGCGCATTGAGCACGGCGTCCTGCCCCACCAGCGCAGCGCCCAGGGCGCGCGCGTCGGCGGTGTCCACCATCTGCGCGCGCACGCGCCCGGCGGCCTGCAGCGGCTGCAGTGCCGTGGCACTGCGGTCGATGGCGGTCACTTCGTAGTCGCCGCTGTCTGCCAGCAGCTGGGCGATGCGCTGGCCGATGTGGCCGGCGCCGAGCAGGGCAATCTTCATGGCGGTCTCCTCTCCTCTCTCTGGTTGTGCTTGTGCCGCTTCGCTTGGCTGCAGCGAAGCGGGTTGGACCAAAGTCTAGGAAGGGAGCCGGACGAAAGATAGCGTGAATTTGACGAAAAGGCGGGTCTTCGTGACACTTCGACGATCTCCTGCTGCGGATCGTCAGAACATGGGCCTGTCTCCCGACTCCATTCCCGCCCGGGCGGCGCTGCGCGACCAGCTGGACCGCGACCTGGTGGCCCTGCTGCAGGCGAATGCGCGCGAAAGCGCCGCCGATCTGGCGCGCAGGCTGGGTGTGGCGCGCACCACGGTGCTGGCTCGGCTTGCGCGGCTGGAGCGCGAAGGCGTGATCGTGGGCTACACCGTGCGCCTGCGCCAGGACCTGGACGAGCACGGGGTGCACGCCCATGTGGGCATCATCACCAGCCCCAAGGCGGGGCGCGAGGTGGTGCGGCGGCTGCAGGGCCTTCCCGAGCTGCGGCACCTGTGCTCGGTGAGCGGCGAGGTGGACTACATCGCGCAGCTGCACGCCGAGTCCATGCCGCGGCTGGACGCGCTGCTCGACGAGATCGGGGAGATCGAGGGGGTGGTGCGCACCACCACCTCGGTGGTGCTGGCGGTGCGCGTGGACCGCCGGGGCTGAGCGCCCCGGAGTCCGTGTGGGCGCTCAGACCTCGAAGCGCACGCCCTGCGCGAGC
>NZ_ALEE01000125.1 GCF_000282995.1 Melaminivora alkalimesophila | reverse complement strand
CCTGCGCGAGCGGCAGCTCGCGCGAGTAGTTGATGGTGTTGGTCGCGCGGCGCATGTAGGCCTTCCAGGCGTCCGAGCCGGATTCGCGCCCGCCGCCGGTTTCCTTGTCGCCGCCGAATGCCCCGCCGATCTCGGCTCCGGAGGTGCCGATGTTGACGTTCGCGATGCCGCAGTCCGAGCCGTCGGCGGCGAGGAAGGCTTCGGTCTCGCGCACGTCGTTGCTGAAGATGGCCGAGGACAGGCCTTGCGGGACGTCGTTCTGCAAGGCGATGGCGTCCTCGAAGTGCTCGTATTCCAGCACGTAGAGGATGGGGGCGAAGGTCTCCTGGCGCACGGTGTCGGTCTGGCGCGGCATCCGGACGATGGCCGGGCGCACGTACCAGGCATCGGGGTATTGCTGTGCGAGCACGCGCTCGCCGCCGCTCACCTGCCCGCCCTGCGCCTCGGCGGCGCGCAGCGCGGCCTGCATGGCATCGAAGGCGGCCTGGTCGACCAACGGTCCGACCAGGGTGCCGTCCTCGAGCGGGTCGCCCACCGGCAGGCGCGCGTAGGCGGCC
>NZ_ALEE01000124.1 GCF_000282995.1 Melaminivora alkalimesophila | reverse complement strand
CGTAGGCGGCCTGCAGCCGCTGCATGAGCGTGTCCGCCAGGCTCCGGTGCACGATCAGCCGGCGCGTGGTGGTGCAGCGTTGCCCGGCCGTGCCGGCGGCGGCGAAGACGATGCCGCGCACCGCCAGGTCGAGGTCTGCGGTGGGCGCGACGATCACGGCGTTGTTGCCACCCAGCTCCAGCAGCACGCGGCCAAAGCGGCGGGCCACGCGCGGGCCCACCTCGCGGCCCATGCGGGTGCTGCCGGTGGCCGAGACCAGTGCGACCTCGGGGCTGTCGACCAGCAGCTCGCCCACCTCGCGCCCGCCGGGCAGCAGCTGCGACAGGCCCTCGGGGGCATCGCCGAAGCGTGCAGCGGCGCGCTCGAACAGCGCCTGCACCGCCAGCGCCGTGAGCGGTGTCTTCTCGGACGGCTTCCAGACCACCGGGTTGCCGCAGACGAGGGCCAGCGCCGCGTTCCAGGACCAGACGGCCACGGGAAAGTTGAAGGCGCTGATGACGCCGACCACGCCCAGCGGGTGCCAGCTCTCCATCATGCGGTGGCCCGGGCGCTCGGAGGCGATGGTCAGGCCGTACAGCTGGCGTGACAGCCCGACGGCGAAGTCGCAGATGTCGATCATCTCCTGCACCTCGCCGAGTCCCTCGGAGCGGATCTTGCCGGTCTCGATCGACACCAGCGCCCCCAGGTCGTCCTTGGCGGCGCGCAGCTCTTCGCCCAGCAGGCGGACCAGCTCGCCACGCCGCGGCGCCGGCACGGTGCGCCAGGCGAGAAAGGCGGCGCGGGCGCGCTGGATGCGCTCCGCGGCCTGCTCCGGCGTGACCGGCGCCACGCGGCCGATCTCCGCGCCGTCGATGGGCGAGGTGGCGCGCAGTGCGTCTGCTGCAGTGGCGCGGGCCTGGGCCAGCACGCCGAAGCGCTCTAGCAGGGGGGTGGCGAGTTGGGCGGAACGGGTCATCGGCAACTCCGAAAGCGGTCGTGGATGTGAACGGCGACGGCCGGCGCCGCGCGCGGGGCGCGCACCGACACAGGGTGGCGCGGAGAATAGCGCGCCCTCCCTCCGGGCGCGGCCCGGGGTTTGTCCGGCCTCGGCGCGGAACTGGCGAGGACGTAACTCCCCTGTTCTTTTTGGCCGGCTTCTTGTATAACTCTGTTACCCATAGGGTAATTTGTTGCAACAAACTTCGGAGGAGCAGATGTTAAAGAGATTGATTGCCGCCGTGGCACTTTTGGGAGCGGGACTGGCTCAAGCTTTCATGCCGCAGGGAGGGACTTGGGTAGTCACATCTGAGGTCAACGGCAAGCCCGGACGAGGGCTCGCTCTGGATGCGCAGAACGGTATCTTGGTGGTGCAGATGTATGCCTATGAGAGCGGCGGGCAGCCCACCTTTTATCTAGCTTCGGGAGCCTTGCAAAACGATCGCTTCAGCGCTCCATTGATGCGCTACAGCGGCGGCCGTTAC
>NZ_ALEE01000123.1 GCF_000282995.1 Melaminivora alkalimesophila | reverse complement strand
GCGGCGGCCGTTACTTCGGCAGCGGACCGCGCTCGGGAGTGGAGGCTGGTAGTCCCGGCAACGTCAGCATTCGCTTTACCAGTGGGGCGACGGGTTTCATCACTTTCCCGAATGAGCCTGAGGTCGCCATCTCGCGCTTCAACTTTGGGTATGCGTTTGCTCCTGCGAGCTTGAGAGGAGTTTGGACATTCACTTCCTTTGGTTCGGATGGGACGCTGGCGGATGTCGTGGAACTCATCCAGCAGGGCAATCCGACTGCCAATGGCAACGGACTTGTGGCCAACTCCAATGCAACGTTTGGCTGCGAGCATCAAGTTCGCGGGTCACTGGCTGGTGGAGTGCTATGCGTGAAGATCAACACAGCTGGACAGCTACTTCGTGGCTACTTCTTCGCGTATAGCGTGAACGAAGGCGAGGGCGTTTCCAATCGCGAGGGCAAAGGCCCCGACCAGGTACTCATTGTCAGACGCCTGACTACGTCCCAGGGTGTTGGTACGGGCATTGTCTACAAAGCCGAAGATCAGGAAAGCGCTCCTCCTGGTGCTCTGGCTTCCCATATCGAACGTTTGGCGGAAGGTTGGGAGGCTGACAACTAGGCGGTTAAACCTATTCACTCCAAGGAAAAAACGCTGCGGGTGTTCCAGTCCGCAGCGACTTTCTTGTGAACCAAAAAAGCCAGCCCCGGAAGGCTGGCTGTAAAGGCAAGGCGCCCCGGAGGCCTTGCCGATGGAAATCGAAGGGCCTGGTCCGTTCACCAGGCGAGGGTGCTTTCCGCCGCCTCGATGCGCGGGTAGAAATCCCGGTCCTCGTGGCGCATGCGGTCGTACACGCTGCGCAGCACCACGTTGGCGTCGCCTTTGAAGCCGGCCGGATCGGCCGTAACCCGCTCGGCGGTGTTCCAGCGCCGGGCGAAGGCCATGTAGTTGCTGGCGATCTCGCCCATCTCGTCCTGGAAGCGCTTGCCCAGCTGGGCCAGCGCGTCGTTGCCGCTGGCCTGCAGCGCCGGATACAGCAGGCGGTCCTCGACGGCCAGGTGCAGTCGGATGGTGGAGCTCATGGCGACGATGCCCTGGGCGATGGCCGAGGCGTTCTCCGCCACGCCGGCGTGGGTCAGGCGGCGCAGGGCGTCGATCTGGTCAAGGATGTCTGCGTGTTCGCGCTTGAAGCGGTCGATGTTCATGCCTGGGCCTTTCGGATGCGGGGGTTCGGAGCTGGCGCGCCGCAGGGCGCCACGCCAGCTCGGGGGCGGGGTCAGCGTGCGGCGCCGACCAGCATGCCGCTGCCCTGCAGCGGGGCGGCGCGCCGGCCGAACAGCACGGCGCTCACCACCTGCCAGGTCAGGCACAGCGCGCCGACGATGAACACCACGTCGCCGAAGGTGCGCACCCAGCGCAGCGTCACCATGAAAGGCTGCTGCATGAAGGCTTCGCTGCGGGCATACCACAGGCCTTCGGTGACGCTGGCCTGGAACTGGAAGATGCCGATGGGCAGCAGGCTCGAGGCGATCATCAGCACCAGACCGGCGTTGAGCCACCAAAAACCCGTCTTCATCAGGCGCTCGTTGAGCACCACGTCGGGGCGCACGTAACGCAGCACCAGGAACACGAAGCCCAGGGCCAGGAAGCCATAGACACCGAACAGGGCGGCGTGGGCGTGCACCGGCGTGGTGTTCAGGCCCTGGATGTAGTACAGCGACACGGGCGGGTTGATCATGAAGCCGAAGACGCCCGCGCCCAGCATGTTCCAGAAGGCCACGGCGACGAAGCACATGACGGGCCACTTCAGGCGGCGCATCCACTCGGCCTTGTGCTGCATGCTCCAGTGCTCCCAGGCCTCGTGGCCCAGCACCACCAGCGGCACCACTTCGAGGGCGCTGAACGATGCGCCCACGGCCATGACCGGCGTGGTCGTGCCCGAAAAATACAGGTGGTGGAAGGTGCCGGGCACGCCGCCCAGCATGAACAGCGACGCGGACGCAAGACTCGCAGCGGTGGCCATGCGGTACGACACCAGGCCCAGGGTCGAGAAGATGAAGGCAAGCGCCGTGGTGGCGAAGACCTCGAAGAAGCCCTCCACCCACAGGTGCACCACCCACCAGCGCCAGTACTCCATGACCGACAGGTGCGTGCGCTCGCCGTAGAACAGGCCGGCGCCGTAGAACAGGCCGATGCAGACCACCGAGGAGGTCAGGAGCGCCAGCAGGTTCCTGTCCTGACCGTTGGGCTTGAACAGGGCGGGGAAGATGGCGCGTGCCATCAGCACCAGCCAGAAGGCGATGCCGGCGAATTTGCCGATCTGCCACAGGCGGCCCATGTCCACGTACTCATAGCCTTGGTGGCCGAGCCAGAAGTTCCACTCGGGCGGCAGCACCTGGGCGATGGCGAGGTACGTGCCGACGAAGGTGCCGCCGGTGACCACGACCAGTGCCCAGAACAGGATGTCCACGCCAATTTTCTGGAACTTCGGATCCTTGCCGCCGTTGATCACGGGCGCGAGGAACAGGCCCGCGGCCAGGAAGCCGGTGGCGATCCAGAACAGCGCCGCCTGCAGGTGCCAAGTACGCACCAGCGAGTAGGGGAACCACTCGGAGACGTTGATGCCGTAGAACTGCTGGCCCTCGACCGTGTAGTGGGCGGTGAAGCCGCCCAGGAAGACCTGCAGCGTGAACAGCGCGACCACCAGGAACAGGTACTTGCCCAGGCTGCGCTGCGAGGGTGTGAGCGGCACACGCGTGAGCGGGTCGTGCGCCGGGATCTGGGGGGCATCCTCGTCCTGCTTGCGCAGGAAGGCCCAGGCCCAGACCAGGAAGCCCACGCCGGCCATCATGACCACCACGCTGATGATCGACCACATGATGTTCTCGCCCGTCGGCTGGTTGCCGATCAGCGGCTCGTGCGGCCAGTTGTTGGTGTAGGTGGCGCCGGTGCCGCCGTTGTCGGCGGGGCGCTCGGTCGAGGCGACCCACGAGGTCCAGAAGAAGAAACCCATCATTTGCGCGCGGCGCTCGGCGCTGGGCAGGGTGTTTTCCTTCATGGCGAAGTGCTCGCGCGACTTCTGAAGCGCCGGGTCGTCCCCAAACAGCTGGTCGTAGTACTTCGCGACCTGGGCCACGGCCTTGGCGCGCACCGGGCTGATGGTCGCCGTGTCGCTCGCCTGGTCGTAGGTGTTGGTGCGGTACTCCGTCTTCAGCCGCGCCTTGAGGGCCGCCTGGGCGTCGCCGTCAAGCTTCTCGAAGGGCTTGCCGTAGAGTTCCTCGGCCGAGATGTCCAGCCAGGCCAGCAGCTCGCGGTGCAGCCAGTCGGCGGTCCAGTCGGGCGCCTGGTAGGCGCCGTGGCCGAAGACCGAGCCCAGCTGCATGCCGCCGATCGACTGCCAGGCGGTCTGGCCGTCGAGGATGCCGTCCCGGGTATAGAGCGGCTCGTCGCTGCCCTGCACCAGCACTTGGCCCGGGATGGGCGGTGCCGTCCTATAGACCTCGGCCCCGTAGTAGCCCAGCAGGCTGAAGGTCACGATCAACACGCCGATCAGCGTGTACCAGTACTTGGCGTACTTACCCATGGAGGGCCTCCATCATGTTGTTGTCGATGCGTGGTAGGGGAAGAGAAAACAGGGGACTTCGGGTTGGCATGGCTCTGGGCCGCTGCGCTGGGCCGCGGAACTCGTTGAAGAACAGACAGGTAGACACAAGACTCACCTGCACTTGCTGTTTGCAAGGCCTGGGCCAGCATGTGCTGCGCAGCAAATCAAGGGTTTACACGGGTGGGGGTAAAATGCACCCTCAAATATCTGGGTGAAAATTACCTTAAAGTGGTCAATACAACCGTGTTCGAGAGCGCTTCCCGCGCCGTGGACGAGGGCGAGCTCCTGGCCCTGTGTTCCGACCTGGGGGCGGAGCTGCCGCAGGCGGTGCGGCTGCAGCGGCTGGTGGACCTGCTGCGCATGCAGTTCCGCTGTGGGGCGGTGGCGCTGCTGCGGCTGGAGGACGAGCGACTGCGGCCGGTGGCGGTGAACGGGCTGGTCGGCGACGCCCTGGGGCGGCGCTTCGCGGTGGCCCAGCATCCCCGGCTGGCGGCGATCCTTGCGCGGCATGAAGTCACCTGCTTCGAGCACGACAGCAGCCTGCCGGACCCCTACGACGGCCTGCTCGACACCCTGGTGGGCGAGCCGCTGCCGGTGCACGACTGCATGGGCGTGGCGCTGCACGTGGACGGGCGGCCCTGGGGCGTGCTGACCCTGGACGCACTCGCCACCGGCACCTTCGGGGCGGCCGCGCGCGCACGGCTGGCGCGCGCCGTGCCGCTGGTGGAGGCGGTGGTGCGCGTGGCGCGCCTGGAGCAGGAATTGCGCACCTTGCGCATGGCGGCGGCCGGCGGGCTGTCGGGCGGGAGCGCCAGCGAACTGCCGGCGCGCACCGTCGGGGAGGCGGAAATCGTCGGCGAGAGCCCGGCGCTGGCGCGCCTGCTGCACGAGCTGTCGGTGGTGGCGGCATCGGAGCTGCCGGTGCTGCTGCTGGGCGAGACGGGCGTGGGCAAGGAGCTGTTCGCGCGCCTGCTGCACCAGCGCTCGCCCCGGCGCGGCAAGCCCCTGGTGCATGTGAACTGCGCCGCCCTGCCCGAGTCGCTGGCCGAGAGCGAGCTGTTCGGCCACGTGCGCGGGGCGTTTTCCGGCGCGGTGAGCGACCGGCCGGGGCGTTTCGAGGCGGCCGAGGGCGGCACGCTGTTCCTGGACGAGGTGGGCGAGCTGCCGCTGGCGGTGCAGGCGAAGCTGCTGCGCACGCTGCAAAACGGCGAGATCCAGCGCCTGGGCGCCGACCGGCCGCGCAGCGTCAACGTGCGCGTGGTCGCCGCCACCAACCGCAACCTGCGCGAGCAGGTGGCCAGCGGCGCCTTCCGCGCCGACCTGTACCACCGCCTGTCGGTGTACCCCGTGCCCATTCCGCCGCTGCGCGAGCGCGGCAACGACGTGCTGCTGCTGGCCGGGCGCTTTCTGGAGCTGAACCGGGCGCGCCTGGGGCTGCGCAGCCTGCGGCTGTCGCCGGAGGCGCAGCTGGCGCTGCGCCGCTACCCCTGGCCGGGCAACGTGCGCGAGCTCGAGCACGTCATCAGCCGCGCGGCCCTCAAGGCGCTGAGCCGGGGGGCGCAGGCCAATGCCATCGTGACGCTGGAGCCCTCGCTGCTCGACCTGGACGCGCTCGCCGCCCCGCCGGGCACGGGGCCCGCGCCC
>NZ_ALEE01000122.1 GCF_000282995.1 Melaminivora alkalimesophila | reverse complement strand
ATGGGGCCGCTGCCGATCGCCAGCGCCGTGCCCAGCGCCACGCCGCTGGCCTTGACCCCGGCGAAGAAGCTCAGGTTGTAGGCCGCCACGCAAAGCGCCGCCAGCCCGGCGGTGGGCAGGCGCAGGTGGCGCACCGCTCCTTCACGCAGCGCCGGCAGCGCAAGCACGGCGAAGAACACGCTGGCGACGGCCAGCCGCAGCGCCCCAACCCAGTAGGGCGACAGGGTGGCGGGGGCCAGGCTCTGCGCCGTGCCGGTGGTGCCCCAGAGCATGGCGGCCAGCAGCACCAGGAGCACGGCGCGCGGTGCGGCAGAGGGAGAGGACGGCAGGGCCAGGACAGACATGAAAGCCGGGTGGGAAAGAGATTCTTTTCGGAGCGGTCACGCCCGCGCCGTCTGGCGGCAAGAGGCGACAAGGGGCGACAATCAATAATGGCGCCTTGGCCGGCTGCTGCCGGCAGCACCGCATTGTCCCCTGCCCCGCCTGCCCGCCGGGTCCCGTCCCGCGGATCCGCACCGCACCGCCTGCCCATGACCCCTCCCGCCCCCACTCCCCGGCGCTCCTGGCGAGCGGCCTGGCGCGTCTACCTCGAGCCGGCCAGCCTGCGCATGCTGGCGCTGGGCTTTTCCGCCGGGCTGCCGCTGCTGCTGGTGCTGGGCACGCTGTCCTTTCGCCTGCGCGAGGCGGGCATCGACCGCACCACCATCGGCTACCTCTCCTGGGTCGGGCTGGCCTATGCCTTCAAGTGGCTGTGGGCGCCGCTGGTGGACCGACTGGCGCTGCCGGTGGCAACGCGGGCGCTGGGCCGGCGGCGCAGCTGGCTGCTGGCGGCGCAGCTGCTGGTCATGGCGGGGCTCGCCGGCATGGCGCTGGCCGACCCGCGCACCGAGCTGGCGGCGCTGGTGGGCTGCGCCCTGCTGGTTGCCTTCGGCTCGGCAACCCAGGACATTGCGCTGGATGCCTTTCGCATCGAGTCGGCCGACACCGAGCGCCAGGCGGCGCTGGCCGCGACCTACCAGACCGGCTACCGGTTGGCAATGATCTGGGCGGGGGCGGGCGTGCTGTGGCTGGCGGCGCGCGCCGAGGTGGCGGGCGCGGCCGGCTACCAGGCGGCGGCCTGGCGCACGGCCTACCTGGTCATGGCGGCGTCCATGCTGCTGGGCATGGTGGTCGTGTGGCGCTCGCCCGAGCCGGCGCCGCGGCCGCTGCCGCCGGCAAAGGGGCTGGCCGAATGGCTGCGTGGCGCCGTGGTCGCGCCCTTCGCGGATTTCGTCCGCCGCTACCGCTGGCAGGCGGTGCTGGTGCTGGCACTGATCGCCGTCTATCGCATCAGCGACGTGGTCATGGGCATCATGGCAAACCCGTTCTACGTGGACATGGGCTACACCAAGGACGAGGTGGCGGCCGTGACCAAGGTCTATGGCGTGGCGATGACGCTGGCGGGCGCCTTCGTCGGCGGCGTGCTGTCGATGCGCCTGGGCGTGATGCGCGTGCTGATGCTGGGGGCGCTGCTGAGCGCGGCGACCAACCTGTTGTTCGCCTGGCTGTCCACCCTCGGGCACCACGTGCCCATGCTGGTGCTGGTGGTGTCGGCCGACAACCTGGCGGGCGGCATCGCCTCGGCCGCGTTCATCGCCTATCTGTCCAGCCTGACCAACGTGCAGTATTCGGCCACGCAGTACGCGCTGTTCAGCTCCATGATGCTGTTGCTGCCCAAATGGCTCGCGGGCTTCTCGGGCCAGTTCGTGGACGCGCAGGGCTACAGCGCGTTCTTCACGGGCACGGCCCTGCTGGGCCTGCCGGTGCTGCTGCTGGTGGCGCTGGCGTCCAGAGCCCAATCAGCCTCCAGCGCTTGAGGGACAAGCGCGGGCAGCTATCAAAACGATACCTACACCGGTTTACCTAACTTTACCCGGCCGACAACCCTGCGAGATGCCGCGCAGGGAACATGGCAGTCTAGAAAGGCCCATCCACCCATGAGTTCGCAACTGCTGATGATCGAAGACGACCACCGCCTCGCGCAGATGGTGGGCGAGTACCTCGGCCAGTCCGGATTGCAGGTCACGCACATGGCCGACGGCGCCAGCGGCCTGGCGCGGCTGCAGGCGCCCGAGGGCGGCCAGCTGCCCGACCTGGTGATCCTGGACCTGATGCTGCCCGACATCGACGGCCTGGAGGTGTGCCGGCGCATCCGCGCGCTGCCGGGCGCCGCCGCCCAGGTGCCGGTGCTGATGCTCACGGCCAAGGGCGACCCCATGGACCGCGTGATCGGACTGGAGATCGGCGCCGACGACTACCTGCCCAAGCCCTTCGAGCCGCGCGAGCTGCTGGCGCGCATCCGTGCCATCCTGCGCCGGCGTGAAAGCGGTGCCCAGCCGGCCACGCAGGTGCTGCGCTTCGGCTCGCTGGAGATCGACCGCGATGCGCGCACGGTGAGCGTGCACGGCCAGCCGGCGGAGCTGACCTCTTACCAGTTCGACCTGCTGGTGACCATGGCCGAGCGCGCGGGCCGCGTGCTCACGCGCGACCAGATCATGGAGGCCGTGCGCGGGCGCGAGCTGGAGGCGTTCGACCGCTCCAGCGACGTGCACATGGGCCGCATCCGCGCGGCCATCGAGGCCGACCCCAAGAACCCGCGCCGCATTCTCACCGTGCGCGGTGTGGGCTATGTCTTCGCCAAGCAGCAGGACTGACCTGCCTCTTTTGAAAAGCCCCGCACGCATGTCCCTCATCAGCCCCTTCTCCCGCCGCCTGTACCTGCGCATCTGGCTGGCCGTGGTCGGGGGCGTGCTGGTGTTCGCCTTCGCCGTGGGCATGGCCTGGCGCTGGGCGGCCGAGCAGAACCAGCAGCAGCCGCCCTCGCGCGAGATCCGCATCACGGACGCCGCGGGCCGCACGCTGGTGGATGGCGTGGGCCTGCGCCAGCGGCGTGACCCCAGCGAAGGCGTGCTCTACCGCATCGAGAGCGCCACGGGCGAGGTGTACGAGATGCACTTGTCTCCGCGCCCGCCCCGCCCGCGCCCCGACGAGCGCGGTCCCGCCGCGTGGTTCCGCCCGCCCTTCGGCTTTCTGTGGATGCTCGCGCTGGTGGGCATTGCCGTGACCGTGGGGGTGTTTCCCATCATCCGGCGGCTGCTGCAGCGGCTGGAGCAACTGCAGCGCAGCGTGCAGCGCTTCGGCGAGGGCGACTTGTCGGTGCGCGTGGCCGAGCAGGGCCATGACGAGGTGGCGGCGCTGGCGCGCCAGTTCAACGCCGCCGCCGCGCGCATCGAGACGCTGGTGCAGTCGCACAAGTCGCTGCTGGCCAATGCCTCGCACGAGCTGCGCTCGCCGCTCACGCGCATCCGCATGGGGCTGGAGCTGATGCAGGGCGGCACGCCCTCGCCCGCATTCCGCGCCGAGATTGAACGCAACATCGCCGAGCTGGACCAGTTGGTGGACGAGATCCTGCTGGCCAGCCGCCTGGATTCCGGCGCCGCCGATGTGGGCACGGTCGAGCCCGTGGACCTGGTGGGCCTGGCCGTGGAGGAATGCGTGCGCGTGGACGCCGAACTGCACGTAGGCTCCGGCGATGGTGCAGACGCCATGACGGCGCCCGTCGAAGTACCGGGTGTGTCCAAGCTGCTGCGCCGCGCGGTGCGCAACCTGCTGGAGAACGCGCGGCGCTACAGCCAGGGCGAAATCACCCTCACCCTCACGCGCGAAGGGCACGACGCCGTGCTGCGCGTGTGCGACCACGGCCCGGGCGTGCCGCCCGCGCAGCGCGAACGCATCTTCGAGCCCTTCTACCGCCTGCCGGGCGCCAGCGAACGCTCGGGCGGCGTGGGCCTGGGCCTGGCGCTGGTGCGCTCCATCGCGGGGCGCCATGGGGGCAGCGTGGTGTGCGAGGACCGGCCCGATGGCGCGGCGGGCGCC
>NZ_ALEE01000121.1 GCF_000282995.1 Melaminivora alkalimesophila | reverse complement strand
GGCGGGCGCCTGCTTCACCCTGCGCCTGCCGGTCACACGCTGAGCGTCGGCGCACACGCCCTTGCCTCAGCAGGCACATTCGCCCATGTTGTAGGGTGGCGCTTTTCCCGTTCCGCAAGGCCTGCCCATGACCGCCGCCGCGTCCTTCTTTGCACCTGCGCCGCCGCTGCAGGTGGCGCACTGGTTCAACACCCCCGAGCCGCTCACGCTGGACAGCCTGCGCGGGCGCGTGGTGGTGCTGCACGCTTTTCAGATGCTGTGCCCTGGCTGCGTGGAGCACGGCATCCCGCAGGCGCGGCGCGTGCATGAGGCGTTTGCGCCGGATCAACTCGTCGTGATCGGACTGCACACGGTGTTCGAGCACCACGCCGTGCAGGGCACGCCAGAGGCGCTGCAGGCCTTCATCCACGAATACCGGCTGCGCTTTCCCATCGGCCTGGACCAGCCCGATGCGCCGCGCAGCATTCCACGGACCATGCAGAGCCTGTCGCTCAGCGGAACGCCCAGCCTGGTGGTGCTGGACCCGCAGGGCCGCGTGCGCCTGCACCACTTCGGCCATCTGGACGATCTGCGGCTGGGCGCGCTGCTGGGCCGCCTGCTGGCGGAACACACGCCAGCCGCCCCGGCGGCCGC
>NZ_ALEE01000120.1 GCF_000282995.1 Melaminivora alkalimesophila | reverse complement strand
CGGCCGCGCCCGCCACGGGCTGCGACGATGGCGGCTGCGCGCTCCTCGATCAGCCCCGCCCATGAACACGACCCCCTTGCCTTCCGAACCCATCGCCCTGGCCACCCTGCGCGCCGTGCTCACCGGCCGCGCGCAACCCTACACCCGCCCCGGCAGCCGCAGCGCCATTGCCAAGCAGGCACGCAGCGGCCCCGTCGCCGTAGGCGCGGAGGGACTGGACGGTGACGAGCAGGGCGACCTGCGCGTGCACGGCGGCCCCGACAAGGCCGTGCACTGCTATGCATGGCCGCAGTACACGCCCTGGCGCGAGGAGCTGGCGGGCCACGCCGCGGCGCAGGCGCTGCTCGCGCAGCCCGGTGCCTTTGGCGAGAATTTCAGCCTGGACGGCGTGCAAGAGTCCCAGGTGTGCATTGCGGACCAGTGGCGCATCGGCAGCGCCGTTTTCGAGGTCAGCCAGGGCCGCCAGCCCTGCTGGAAGCTGAACGACCGCTTCCAGGTGCCCGACATGGCGCTGCGCGTGCAACGCAGCCTGCGCGCGGGTTGGTATCTGCGCGTTCTGCAACCCGGGACGGTGCAGGCGGGCGACACCGTCTGGCTGCTCGCGCGGCCGCAGCCTGCGTGGCCCATCGCACGGCTGCTGGAGGTGATCGACCGGCGCGACTGCACACCCGCCACGCTGCGCGAAATCCTCGCGCTGCCGCTGCCGCCGTCA
>NZ_ALEE01000119.1 GCF_000282995.1 Melaminivora alkalimesophila | reverse complement strand
CTGCCGCCGTCATGGCAGCGGCTGTTCCAGCGGCGCCTGGACAGCGGACAGAGCGAGGCCTGGGACGCGCGCCTGCAGGGGCAGCACTGACGGCCTGTCAGGCGCGCTGCGGCCAGCGCCAGGCCGACCAGCCGTACATCGCCGCGCCGGCCACCAGTGCCCCCGCCGCCAGCGCCAGCCCGCGGGCAAAGCCCTGCCCGGCATCGGCGTGCGCGAGCAGCCACGCCACCAGCGGCGGACCCGCGATCTGGCCCAGGCCATAGACGGCCGTGACCAGGCTCGCAAAGCTGTCGGCAGACTGCGGCCACAGGCGCCGCGCCTCCTGCAGGCCGTAGAAGGTGATGGCCGTGAACGGAAGGCCCACCAACGCGCTGCTGAGTGCAAAGCCCGCCGGCGTGGGCCAGACCAGCCCCAGCACGATGCCCAGCGCCTGCAGCGCATACGCCGCCAGCAGCAGCCAGCGCCGGTCCCAGGCGCTGGGCGCGCGCGTGCTGAGCGCCGCGCCTACGGCCACGCCCGCGCCGAACATCGGCCAGAAAAGGTCGGGCCAGGGTGAACCGGAGGGCAGCGCGGCACGCGCAATCACGGGCAGGAAGGTGGCGGTCACGATGTAGCCCAGCCCCGCCAGGCCGTACGCCACGGCGTGCACGCCGCGCGCCGCCAGGGTGCCGGCGTTTCCCCCCTGCGCGACCGCGCGGGGCTGGGCACCGGCGTCGGCCTTGACCGCGCGGCCACGCACCACGGGCCACACGCCCACGCACAGCAGCACCGAGAGCACCCCGAACACCACCCAGCCCGAGGCCGCACGCCACTGCGCTGCCACCATCGCGCTGGCGGCCAGCCCCGTGAGCACAATGCCCACGCCCGGCCCGCAGAAGATCAGCCCGCCCATGGCCGGGCGGCCCAGCACCGCCAGGCGCACCATGCACCAGGCCGCCACGTTCAGCAGCACGAAGGCGCTGGCGGCCCCGGCCGCAAAGCGCAGCGCCGGCCACGCGGCGGCCACGGGCAGCGCCATCGCCAGCGTGAGCAGCACCGTGGCCACCAGCCCGGCACGCGCCAGCCGCGCCGGATGCCAGCGTGCATAAAAACCCGGTGCCACCCAGGGCAGTGCCATGCAGGCCAGCGCCCCCAGCAGGTAGCCCACGTAATTGGCCGTGGCCAGCCAACTGCCCTCGGTGAGGGTCAACACCCCGTCGTGCAGCATCATGGGCAGCAGCGGGGTGAACGCGAACCGCCCCACGCCCATAGCCACCGCCAGCGCCAGCATGCCGGCCAGGGCCACGGCATGGGGCCGCTCGCTCCAGTGCAGGGCGGGCCCGCGGGGCGCGGGCACATCAATCGACGGGGTGGCTTGTGGTTCCATGGCGCGGTCTCCGGCGGTATGATCGCCATCAATCTTTTTTTAAGATGATTTTTTGACAAATCATCTCACAAACGAATCCATGGACCTGGTCGCACTGGAGATTTTTCGCACGGTGGCCCATGAGGGCAGCGTGACGCGCGCGGCCGAGCGGCTGGGCCGCGCCCAGTCCAACGTGACCACGCGCGTGCAGCAGCTGGAGGAGCAACTGGGCGCCGCCCTGTTCCTGCGCGAGGGGCGGCGCATGGTGCTCACACCCGCAGGCGCCACCCTGCAAGGTTATGCCGAGCGCCTGCTGGCGCTGGCCGAGGAGGCGCGGCAGGCCCTGCACCCGGGCACTCCCACCGGCCACCTGCGCATCGGCGCCATGGAAAGCACGGCCGCCGCGCGCCTGCCCGCGCCCCTGGCGCAACTGCACGCGCGCTGGCCCGCGCTGGTGCTGGAGCTGCGCACCGCGCCCTCACGCCAACTCGTGGAGCAGGTGTTGGCCCACGAACTCGACTGCGCCCTGGTGGCCTGGCCGCCGCCGGGCCTGGACGAGGAGGCCCCGGTGCCGCGCACGCCCGTCTGGACGGAATCGCTGCTGCTGGCCCTGCCGGCCAGCCACCCGCCCGCCGAAACACCTGCCGACCTGCGCGTGCACACCCTGGCCGCGTTTGCGCACGGCTGCACCTACCGCCGCATCGGCGAAGACTGGATGCGCCAGGCCACGGGCCAGGCGCCGCAGGTGCTGGAGCTCGCGTCCTACCCCGCCATCCTGGCCTGCGTGGCCGGGGGCCGTTGCGCCGGCGTGGTGCCTGAGGCGGTGGTCGATCTGCTGCACACGCCGCCCGCGCTGCGCTGGGTGCCGCTGGGCCCCTGCGACACGGTGCTGGTGCACCGCACGGGCTACGCCACGCCCGCGCTGGCCGCGCTGCAAGCAGCGCTGCACGGCGCCCAGGACACCCCCTCTGTCCTCGCCCCCGATTCTTCTTTGCGGAGCTGATCCCATGAATGCCTTGCTGCAACGCCTGCAGATCGACCTGCCCCTCTTCCAGGGGCCCATGACGGGTTCGGACACGCCCCAGTTGGCCGCCGCCGTCTCCCAGGCCGGCGGCCTGGGCTTTCTGGGCTGCGGCATGCGTTCGCCCCAGGCCATGCGCGAGGCTGCTGCCGCCGTGCGTGCGGCCACCGCCAAGCCCTTCGGCATGAACCTGTTCGTGCTGGAGCAGCCCACGCCCGATGCGGCCACGGTGCAGGCGGCCATCGACCGCCTGGCGCCGCTGTACGCCGACCTGGGCCTGCCCCCGCCCGAGGCGCCGGCGCGCTGGTGCGAGGACTTCCACGCCCAGTTCGAAGCACTGCTGGAGGCCCGCCCCGCCGTGGCCAGCTTCACCTTCGGCATTCTGGACGCCGCGCAGGTGGCCCGCCTGCACGCAGCAGGCTGCCTGGTGGTGGGCACAGCCACCATCGTGGCCGAGGCGCGCGCCTGGGCCCAAGTGGGGGCCGATGCAGTGTGCGCCAGCGGCACCGAAGCCGGGGGCCACCGAGGCACGTTCCTGGGCGATTTCACGGCGAGCCAGGTAGGCACCCTGGCGCTGGTGCCGCAGTGCGTGGATGCCGTCAACATTCCGCTGATTGCCGCGGGCGGCATCATGGACGGCCGGGGCATTGCTGCTGCGCAGGCGCTGGGCGCCCAGGCCGCGCAGATGGGCACGGCCTTTCTGGCGTGCCCTGAATCCGGCATCGGCCCCGCGTACCGACAGGCGCTGGCCCAGGCCCAAGACACCGACACGCGGCTCACTCGCATTTTCTCGGGCCGCCCGGCGCGCGGCATTGTCAACGCGATGATGGAGGCCCTGGCCGCAGAGGAAGACCGCGTGCCCGCCTACCCCGTGCAAAACGCGCTGACAGGCGCCCTCCGCCGCGCGGCGGCCGCACAGGGGCGCACCAGCCACCTATCGCTGTGGGCAGGGCAAGGGGTGGGGGCCGCGCGGGCCCTGCCAGCACGTGAACTGGTCGCGGTGCTGGCCGATGAGTGGCACACAGCCTGCGGGCGTCTTGCTGCTGCGGCGTGACCGCCATTCAGGGCAGAGGCGGCTCCCTACAATCGGGCCGCACCGCCTGCCCTCCATGCCCTACATCATTGCCAACCCCTTCACGCTGACAGAGTTCCTGCTCGCCAGCCTGCCCCCCGAAGAGCGCGCGGGCGTCCTGGTCCACCCCAAGCGCATCAAAGGGGTGGCGTACTCGCTGCTGAAGGCGCTGGACGCCTGGAGCCCGTTTCGCCTGCCGGGGTTTCGTCCCTTCCCTGCTGCGTATCTGCAGGCGCTGCAAGCCATTCCGGCGCAAGCACCGGTGCTGATCTTTGGCATCGAGAACATCAAGGACCTGCGCATCCTGCGCAAATACCTGCGCACGCGCCGCATTGCGCTGTTCACCTGGAACCCGGTCATCGATTACCAGCAGAACCACCAGATGCGG
This sequence comes from Melaminivora alkalimesophila, assembly GCF_000282995.1. Classification (GTDB taxonomy): domain Bacteria; phylum Pseudomonadota; class Gammaproteobacteria; order Burkholderiales; family Burkholderiaceae_C; genus Melaminivora; species Melaminivora alkalimesophila. The sequence goes on along the minus strand of NZ_ALEE01000119.1, from coordinate 4,894 downwards.
CAGCTGCACATGCAGCAGCTCAAGGGGCTGGGGTTCCACATTTTTACGTTCGACCCAGGCGATGCGCAGCGGTACGGCCTCACACTCACGCAGCAGGTGTACCGCTCGGTGGAATCTTTTCGCCAGGAGGTCCCGGCCGAATGGGACATTTACTTTCTGGGGCAGGACAAGAACCGCTTCGATACGCTGCGCGCCTTGGCGCTGCAGTGGCAGCCGCTGGGTTTGCGCACCTGCATTCGCATGGTGCCCGAACCCGGAAGAAGCTACCCCGCCACGCCCGGCGTGGAAGTGCTGCCCCGCAGCATTGGTTACACCGACAACATCGACACGATCAACCGCTCACGCTGCTTGCTGGAAATTACCCAGGCCAACCAAAGCGGCCTGACCGTGCGGTGCCTGGAAGCCCTGTTCTTCCACAAGAAGCTCATCACCAACAACATGAGCGTGTGCACCCTGCCGTTCTACAGCCCAGACCGCTTTTTCGTGCTGGGCAAGGATGACAATGCCCGGCTGCCCGCCTTCCTGAATGCGCCACTGCCCGCGCTGCCGCCAGGGGCGCTGGACCCATACGACTTTGCGAACTGGGTAAGACAATTCGACGACTTGTCCGCAGGCTGACGCTCACTGCTCAGTTGCTGCCTGAATCGCGTCCCTGACCTTTTACATACCCATGCCACCTAAATCCCGCGATATCTTGGCTTTGGCCATCACGTCACTGTTTTTCTTTTTCCCGATCAGTTTGGCGATGGCGAGCACTTTGATGGCGGTGATCACGGTGCTATGGCTGGCAACTGGAAGGTTCCGGGAGCGCTGGATTTTCGTGAGGGATAACCCCCTGACCTGGGCAGCGATGGCGCTTTATGGACTCGTGATACTTGGGTTGCTGTACTCGCCCGCCAGTTGGCAAGACATCAGTCCACATCTGACCAAATACATCAAACTGCCATTCGCCATTTTGTTGATGTCTGCCATCACAACCGAGCGACTGCAGCAGCGCTGTATGAATGCATTTGTTTTGGCGATGAGTTTTGTGCTTGCTTCCACGTGGCTCAATGTTTGGTGGGAACTTCCCTGGTCCAAAACACAAAATCATGGATGGAATGTGAGCCACCATGTATTTGGCGACTACATCACTCAAAACATCATGATGGCATTTCTAGTGCTGATAGCTCTATATCGGATGCTCAGTACGCCCATGTCTTGGCGCAAAGGTGCTTGGGCCGCAATGGCAGCATTGGCCAGCGTGAGCATCACTCACCTTTCCGAGGGACGAACGGGATACGTATTACTGTGCGTAGTTTTCGCAGTGTTTGTAGCAACCACGCTGAGAGGAAACAGGCTGTGGATTGCCGCCACGTTGGGCACGGGGCTTGTGGTGGGAGTTCTGGCCAGTTCAGGTTTGGTGCGCGAGAGATTCATACTTGCCTACGAAGAAGTACAGGGAATAGATCAGGAAAAGTACACATCTATCGGTAACAGGGTCTACCTATACAAAATCACTCCGCTACTTATCGCTGAAAAACCCATACTAGGCCACGGGACCGGGGCCTATCACTCAGAGATTTGCCGCTTTGTGGATATCCCGGAGGGATGCCATGGCTGGATTCATTGGCATCCGCACAACCAATTTCTGTACTTCGCTGTAGAGCATGGTCTACTCGGATTGGCGGTTTATCTTCTCATGCTGGCAAGCATGGTTTGGCTGGCACGTAAAGCTGAAAACGACGAAGCCAGGGTTCTATTGATAGGGTTGGCAGCGCTGCTTGCAGCAGACAGCATGACCAATTCCCCGCTGTGGAGTGCGAGAGAAAGTCACTTTTTCGTGTACATGATGGCACTACTCGCGGCCAGGGCCACTTTGCGCAGGCAATCAGCACATGAATCTTCCACACCAGTTCAAGACCCATCAAAACCAACCCAACACCAGAGCTGATTGCACAGGGTGAATCACAATTCACACAGACAATTCGATACAAATGACCATCCTGCCAACACCCACCGTTCACACCATGTACTGGGACAACATTCCCAGTGTCATCCTGCAAAAACAGCGCGAGGTTTTTGCTGCACTGGACGTGCCGCTGCAGCAGGAATCCGCCCACCGAATCCCCCACGGCACCTGGATGAATGGCGTGGTGGAGCGCATGGACTCGGACGATATCGTCATCTTCTGTGACATCGACGCCTTCCCGCTCAAGCGTTCGGCCTACGACATGGCGGTGGCGCACGCCGAGCGCGGCGCCATCTTCGGTCTGTCTCAGTTCTCTAACCACAAGAAAACCACACACACCTACGCAGGCCCCATGTTCATGGCGTTTCGCAAGCGGGTGTGGGAACAACTGGGCCGACCAGACCTGAAATCTTCTTCCGCCTATGACGCGGCCGAGGGCATGTCAGCCCTGGCACGCGAGCAAGGAGTGCCTCTGGTGCTGCACAAGCCCACGTCCACGCTGATTTCCAAATTTGCGCTGGGCAACGAAGGGGTGTTCGGCATTGGCACCTTTTATGGCGACAACGACTTCTTCCACCTGTTCGAGTCGCGCGAGCCAGCGTACGAGCAACTGCTGGTGGCGGTGGCCGATGACGCCATCGCCCAGCGCCCGTTGCAGTTTGCCCAGTACCTGGAAGCAGCCATGGCGCTGCAACAAGGCACGCCGCTGGTCAAGAAGAAGCGCCGCTGGTGGCGCCGCCTGCTGGGTTGAGCGCGCCTATGAGACTGCCCATCGTCTTCATCAACCTCGACCGCGATGCCGAGCGCCGCACCCGGCTGCTGGCCGAGTTGCAGCAGATCGACATGCCCAGCGAGCGCTTTCCTGCCGTGTGGTGGGCCGATGTGCCGCCAGAGCAGGCCAGCCGCTGGTACAGCGACGACCTGAATGCGCGCCAGTACTACAAGCCGCTGCGCAATGGCGAAAAAGGCTGCTATGCCAGCCACATTGGTGCATGGCAGCAACTGCTGGCCAGCGGTGCACCCGCGCTGGTGGTGCTGGAGGACGATGTGCGCCTGACGCCGCAGTTTGCCGACGTGGTGAACGCGATTGCCGCCCTGCAAGAGCCGTGGGACATGGTCAAGCTGCGGGGCCGCGACCGGGAAAAGGTGCGGTCTCAGCGCCCCCTGGTGCCCGGCTCCGCGCTGGTAGATTACAGCCGCGTGCCCAGCATGACAGCGGGCTACGTGGTCAGCCGCGCCGGGGCCGCCAAGCTGCTGGCGCATCGTCAGCCTTTTGGCAGGCCCATTGATGTGGACTTGCGCTTCTGGTGGGAGTGCGACCAGTTGCGCATTCTGGGCGTATCGCCCTCGGCCATTGCGCTGGACGACACCAGCGAGGTCAGCAGCATCTGGGACACCCGCGACACGCTCACCCCCGGCCAGCGCTGGCGCAAGTTCACGATGAAGCTGGCGCTGACGCTGGGCAATGCGTGGCACCGCCGTAGCTTGCCCAAACTCTGATCAGGGAGAACCTTGGGTATGCACGCGCTCCAGCAATTGCTGGTAGCTGTTGTGCATCCTGGCCAGGCTGTACTCCTGCACGGCCTGCGCTCGTGCCGCTTCGCCCAGACTGGCTGCGCGGGCAGGGTCGGCCAACAAACCGGCCAGCGCCTGCGCCAAGGCTGGCGCATCGCCTTCGGGCACCAGCAGCCCCGTCTTGCCGGGTTGCATCACGCCGCGCACACCCACCACGTCAGACGCCACGCAGGCGCAGCCTGCGGCCATGCCCTCGACCAGCGCCAGGGGCATGCCTTCGTAGTGGGTGGACAGCACAAAGATCTGGTGGCTCATCAAGTGCTGGGGCAGGTCTGACACGGGCCCCAGAAAGTGCACCTGATCGGCCACCCCGCGCTGCGCAGCCAGCGCTTGCATGCGCTTTTGAATCCCCGCCTTGCCGCCGCCAGCCAGATACACCGGTGCGCTCACGCCCTGAGCCTTGAGCAAGGCCGCGGCTTCAATCAGGGTGGCGTGGTCTTTCTGGCGGGCAAAGCGCGCCGCCATCACGATGCCGGGTGTGCGCTCGGCAAACTGCACCAAAGCGGCTTCTGGGAAGCGTTCCAGGTCAATACCGTTGGGAATCGCCACACAGCGCGCTGCCGGAAAGCCACGCGCCACCAGTTGCTCGCGCACGCCTTCCGACACGCCCACAGTGGCCGCCGTGCGGTCGGCCAGCCACAGCGCCTGCTTCAGGCGCCACCGTGTGTAGCGCTCGCGGGAGTTGTGCTCCACATGCACCAACCGGGGCACCCCGGCCAACAGCCCGGCATAACGGCCCCACAGGTGTTCGCTGTATCCGTGGGTGACCAGGATGTCAGGCCGCCACTCCAGTGCAAGGGCACGCAGTGCCCACACCGTGGCTGCGTGGGCCCAGCCGGGCACCACCCGCACATCCAGGCCTTGGGCGCGCAGGGCTTCCACCTTGGCAGGAAGCGTGGTGCGGCGTTTGCGCCGCAGCACCAGCACCACGTCCATGCCCGCGCTGCGTGCCGCCTGGCACAGGTCTACCGCCACCTGGGTGGCGCCGGAGAACCCACCGGTGACGAAGTGCATCACCCGCATGGCAGCCCCGACAGCTTGCTGAGCAAGCGCAAGCTCAGTGCCCTGCGCGAACCACTTCGCCCGCCTTCAGGCGGTACACGGTGCCGCAGTAGGGGCACTTGGCCTCGCCCGTGTGGGCCACGTCCAGGTAGACCTTGGGGTGGCTGTTCCAGAGCTTCATGCCGGCCTTGGGGCTGGGGCAATACACGCAGCCCTGGAGGTTGAGATCCTTGGCCAGCAGTTCAACGATGGCTTGTGACATGGGTTCAGACCTTGGTGAGCCAGTGGGCGTATTGGGGATTGCGGCCGTTCACGATGTCGAAGAAGGCCGATTGGATCTTCTCGGTCAGCGGGCCGCGGCTGGCG
>NZ_ALEE01000118.1 GCF_000282995.1 Melaminivora alkalimesophila | reverse complement strand
GGCTGCCGCTGCCGATCTGCACGCGGTCCAGTTCGCGGATCGGGGTGATCTCGGCGGCCGTGCCGCTGAAGAAGGCCTCGTCGGCAATGTACACCTCGTCGCGCGTGATGCGCTTTTGCACCAGCTCCAGCCCCAGGTCCTTGCAGATGTGGAACACGGTGTTGCGCGTGATGCCGTTGAGCGCGCCGGCCGACAGGTCGGGGGTGTACACCACGCCGTCCTTGATGATGAACACGTTCTCGCCCGAGCCTTCGGACACGAAGCCGGCGCTGTCCAGCAGCAGGGCTTCGTCGTAGCCATCGTCGGTGGCCTCCATGTTGGCCAGAATGGAGTTGGTGTAGTTGCTCGACGCCTTGGCCTGCGTCATGGTGATGTTGACGTGGTGGCGCGTGTAGCTGCTGGTCTTGACGCGGATGCCGCGCTTCATGCCTTCCTCGCCCAGGTAGGCGCCCCAGGCCCAGGCGGCGACCATCGCGTGGACGCGGTTGCCCTTCGGCGACACGCCCAGCTTTTCCGAGCCGATCCACACCAGCGGGCGCAGGTAGCACGAGGCCAGGTTGTTCTCGCGCACCACGGCGCGCTGCGCCTCGTTGAGCTCTTCCTTGGAGAACGGCAGCTGCATGCGCAGGATCTTGGCGCTGTTGAACAGGCGGTCCGTGTGCTCCTGCAGGCGGAAGATGGCCGTGCCGTCGGCGGTCTCGTAGGCCCGCACGCCCTCGAAGGCGCCGCAGCCGTAGTGCAGCGTGTGGGTCAGCACGTGGATCTTGGCGTCGCGCCAGTCCACCATCTGGCCGTCCATCCAGATCTTGCCGTCACGGTCGGCCAGCGAGGGAACAACGGGGCTCATGGGGAAATCCTTTGACAAAAGAAAGAGGGGGCGGGGCCGCAAACGGTCGATTTTACTGAGGATGCCCCGCCGCCGGTCGCAGCGCCTGCCGGCCCGGCGCCGGCGGCCCTTGCTACGCCATGCCGCGCACCGCCTGCATGGCCTCGTCCACCCGCTCCACGGCATGGATGGCCAGGCCCGCGATGGGCTTCTTCGGCGCGTTCGCCTTCGGCACCACGGCCACGGTGAAACCCAGTTTCGCCGCCTCGCGCAGGCGCTCCTGGCCGCGCGGCGCGGGGCGCACCTCGCCCGCCAGGCCGACCTCGCCGAAGGCGATGAAGCCCTTGGGCAGCGCCCGCCCGCGCAGGGACGAGGTGATGGCCAAGAGCACCGCCAGGTCGGCGGCCGGCTCGCTGATGCGCACGCCGCCCACGGCGTTGACGAACACGTCCTGGTCCGACGAGGCGATGCCCGCGTGGCGGTGCAGCACCGCCAGCAGCATCGCCAGCCGGTCGCGCTCCAGCCCCACCGACAGGCGCCGCGGGCTGGGCCCGCCGTTGTCGACCAGCGCCTGGATCTCCACCAGCATGGGCCGCGTCCCTTCCAGCGTGACCAGCACGCACGAGCCGGGCACCGGCTCGCTGTGCTGGCTCAGGAAAATGGCGCTCGGGTTGGACACGCCGCGCAGCCCGCGCTCGGTCATGGCGAAGACGCCGATCTCGTTGACGGCGCCGAAGCGGTTCTTGATGGCGCGCACCAGGCGGAAGCTCGAATGCGTGTCGCCCTCGAAGTACAGCACCGTGTCCACCATGTGCTCGAGCACGCGCGGGCCGGCCAGCGCCCCTTCCTTGGTCACGTGGCCGACCAGGATCACGGCGATGCCCGTGGCCTTGGCCAGCCGCGTCAGGTGCGCCGCGCACTCGCGCACCTGGGCGACCGAGCCCGGCGCGCTGGTGAGCTGGTCGGAGTACATGGTCTGGATGGAGTCGATCACGCACACCGCGGGCTGCGTCGCCTCCACCGTGGCGAGGATCTTCTCCAGCTGGATCTCGGCCAGCACCTGCACCTGGCTGGCGTCCAGCCCTAGGCGGCGCGAGCGCAGCGCCACCTGCGCGCCGCTTTCCTCGCCCGTCACGTACAGCGTGGGCAAGCCGGCACGCTGCAGCGCGTCCATCGCCTGCAGCAGCAGCGTGGACTTGCCGATGCCCGGATCGCCGCCGATCAACACCACTCCGCCTTCGACCACGCCGCCGCCCAGCACCCGGTCGAGCTCCTCGATGCCGCTGGCGGTGCGCACCACCTCGGTGGCCTCGATGGCCGACAGCGGCATGACGGGTTGCGCCTGGGCGAGGCCCGCATACTGCGGCGCGCTCAGCCGGTTCTTGCCCGCGCCCGCGCTCTCGGCCACGGTTTCGATCAGCGTGTTCCAGGCACCACAGCCGGGACACTTGCCCAGCCAGCGCGGGCTGGTGGCGGCGCACTGGGTGCAGGTGTAGAGGGTTTTTTCCTTGGCCATGGCAAGCAGCGTTCAATCAGCCCGCATCCTACCCACCGGCCGCTGCCCCCGCACCTACCATGGACGGGCGCCGAACGCGCCGCGCCCCCCGCCGCGCCCCCTTGCCACCGGAGCCTGCCATGCCTGAGCCCCCGACCCCCTGTCCTTGCCCGGCCCCACCGCGCCGCCGCCGGCCGGGCGCCGCGCTGCTGCTTCTGGCGGTCTCGGCGGCACTGGCGGCGTGCGAACCGCGTCCCGGCGACAAGCCCCTGAAGCCCGGGGCCCCGCCCGTGCCCACGCCGTCCGCCGGGCGCGGCGAGGGCGCGGTGCCGCTTCCTGCGACGCCGCCGGCGCGCACGCCCTGAGCGCCGGCTGGGCGGGCCTCGTCGCTGCGCTCAGGCGTTCTCGCCGGTCCGGATGCGGGCCACCAGCTCGCCGGCGGCAACCATCTGCCCGGCCTGGGCGATGCGCTGCAGCCGCCCTGCACAGGGGGCGCTGAGCGCCGTTTCCATCTTCATGGCCTCCATGGTGGCCAGGACCTCGCCGGCCTGCACCTCCTCACCCTCGGCCTTGTGCCAGGCGACCAGGCTGCCCGCCAGCGGGGCCAGCACGTCGCCCGGCGCTGCGCCCGCCGCCCCGGACACGGCGGTCGGGGTCGCCGGCGCGCGCGCCGCGGCTGCGGCGCCC
>NZ_ALEE01000117.1 GCF_000282995.1 Melaminivora alkalimesophila | reverse complement strand
CCGCCAGGCGCGCTGGAGCCAGCCTCCGGCCGTGCTGCTGCAGCAGGCGCTGCGCGCGAGCCTGGGCAGCCAGCGCGCCGTGCTCTCGGGCGACGACGGCCTGGCGCTGCTCACCGGCCCCGGGCAGATGCCCACGGTGCTGCGCGCCCAGCTGGAGGAGTTCAGCCACGTCTTCCATTCGCCCCAGCAAAGCAGCGGCGTGTTGCAGCTGCGCGTGCTGGTGGCCGATGCCAGCGCGGCCGGCGAGACGCTGGTCGCCCAGCGCCTGTTCATGGTCGAGCAGCCGGCGGCCACGCCCGATGCGGCCGGCGGCGCCCAGGCCCTGGCCGAGGCCGCCCGGCAGGTGGCCACGCAGGTCGCGCACTGGCTCGAGCAGCTCGGCCGCTGAGCGCGCGGCGCCCGCCCGGGCGCGCCACCTACACGGCCTTCCCGCGCGCCACTGACAACCGGCGCCCGCCTTGGACGACAGTCCCCGGGCGGCCCTCTCCCTACAGTGAAACCCATCGCTTCCCGCACTGCCCGGTGCTTCCCACCGGTGCAGTGCGGAAGCGGTCAACACCACACCCGTTTCACACGCAAGAGGAGAGCCGACATGAATGAAGACCGCATCAAGGGCAACTGGACGCAGTTCAAGGGCAAGGTCAAGGAGCAGTGGGGCAAGCTGACGGACGACGACATGGACGTCATTGCCGGCAAGCGCGACCAGATGCTGGGCAAGCTGCAGGAGCGCCATGGCCTGGCCAAGGAGGCCGCCGAGGACCAGCTGCGCAACTGGGAGCGCGCCAACCCCGACTTCCGCTGGGACTGAAACCCCTCCGGGAGGACGCACCATGCAACACATCCGCAACCTGATGGCGCTGGCCATCGCCGGCCTGGTGGCCACCTCCGGGATGGCGATGAGCAAGGACGAGTACAAGGCCGCCAAGGATCGCATCGAAGCCGACTACAAGGCCGCCAAGGCCCAGTGCGACAGCATGCAGGGCAATGCCAAGGACGTCTGCGAGAAGCAGGCCAAGGGCAACGAGAAGGTCGCCAAGGCCGAGCTCGAGGCCAACTACAAGCCCAGTGAGAAGAACACTTACAAGGTGCACGAGGCCCGGGCCGATGCCGAGTACGAGGTGGCCAAGGAGAAGTGTGACGACCTCTCGGGCAACGCCAAGGACGTGTGCGAGAAGGAAGCCAAGGCGGCCCACGTGAAGGCCAAGGAGGACGCCAAGGTGGCGCGCGCCCAGGCGCAGCCCACGGATGGCGCCAACCTGGCCAAGCAGGCCAACGTGGCGGAGGCCAAGGCCGACGCTGCCCAGGCGACGCGCGAGGCCGAGTACAAGGCGGCCAAGGAGCGCTGCGATGCCATGAGCGGCGCCGCCAAGGACAAGTGCGTGGCCGACGCCAAGCGCACCTACGCGCAATAAGCCGCGCCGCGCCCCCGTCCCGCCCACCCCGCCCGCGAGGCGGGGTTTTTGCTGCCCGCGCTGCGGCCTGCTCCACCGGATGCGCGAAGCCGGCCGACAGCCGGGCTCTGGCGCACTGGCGACAATGGGCCCTTGCTGCAAAGGAGGTATCTCTCATGGGCCAATGGATCGAAGTGGTGGCCAGCGATGGCTTTTCCGTGCCGGCATGGCACGCCAGCCCCGAAGGCAGGCCACGCGGCGCGGTGGTCGTGCTGCAGGAGATCTTCGGCGTCAACAGCCACATCCGCGATGTGAGCGAACGGTTCGCCGCGCGCGGCTGGCTGGCCCTGGCGCCCTCCACCTTCGCCCGGGTGCAAAAGGGGGTGGAACTGGGCTACGGCGAGGCCGATACGCGCCGCGGCAAGGAGCTCAAGGCCGCCGTCGAGGCGCTGCCGGCGCCCGGGGCGCTGGCCGACATCCAGGCCGCCATCGACCTGGCGGCGCGCGACAGCGGCGGCAAGGTCGGTGTCGTGGGTTTTTGCTGGGGCGGGCTGCTCGCCTGGCGCGCGGCCTGCCTGCTCGACGGCCTGTCGGCGGCCGTGCCCTACTACGGCGGCGGCATGACCACCCAGGCCGAGATGGCGCGCCAGCCGCGCGTGCCGGTGCTCGCGCATTTCGGCGAACGCGACCCCTTCATCCCGGTCAAGGGCGTGCAGGCGTTCGCGGCGGCGCATCCGGATGCCACCGTACACCTCTACGCCGCCGACCACGGTTTCCATTGCGACCAGCGCGGCAGCTACGACGCCGAGGCCGCGCAGCTGGCCTGGAGCCGCACGCTCGACTTCCTGGAGCGGCATCTGGCCTGACCGCACCCAGGCGCAGTCGGCCGCTGTTCAG
>NZ_ALEE01000116.1 GCF_000282995.1 Melaminivora alkalimesophila | reverse complement strand
GGCCGCTGTTCAGTGGGCGCCGGCCGCCGCGTCCGCCGCCCCGGCGCCCTGCGCGCGCGGCGCATGCGCCAGCCAGACCAGCGGGATCAGCACCAGGAACAGCACCGCCGAGGCATAGAAGATGTCGTTGGCCGCGAGCATGTAGGCCTGCTGCGTGGTCATGCGCTCGATCTGCGCAAGTGCCTGGGCGTCCGTCAACCCGCCGGCGCGCAGCACCTGCAGGGCCTGATCGAAGCCGGGGCCGCCCGGCACCAGGCCCTCGACCAGCTGGGCGTGGTGCAGCGTGGCGCGCCGCTCCCACAGCGTGGTCGTCACCGAGGTGCCCACGGCGCCGGCGGTGATGCGCATGAAGTTCGACAGGCCCGAGGCCGCCGGGATGCGCGCCGGCTCGATCTCCGACAGCGTGATGGTCACCAGCGGGATGAAGAAGAAGGCCATCGAGATGCCCTGCACGATGGTCGGCACCATGATGGTGGCGAAGTCCGCCTGCGTGGAAAAGCGCGAGCGCATCCACAGCACCACGGCGAACACCAGGAAGGCGAAGGTCGCGTAGCGGCGCGGGTCCACCCGGCCGATGCTCTTGCCCACCATGGGCGAGAGCACCATCGCCAGCAGCCCCACCGGCGCCATGATCTCGCCGGCCTGCGTGGCGGTGTAGCCCATGTACTGCTGCAGCCACAGCGGCAGCAGCACCACGTTGCCGAAGAACAGGCCATAGCCCACCGAGGTGGCGAGCGAGCCGGCCCAGAAATTGCGGTTGCGAAACAGCGTCAGGTCGACCACCGGATGCGCCTCGTCGCGCTCCCACAGCAGGAAGGCCGCCAGCCCCACCACCGCCACCACCGCGCAGCCCACCACCCACGGCGAGGCGAACCAGTCGTGCTCCTTGCCGATGTCGAGCATCACCTGCATGGCGCCCACCCAGATGACCAGCAGCGCCAGCCCGATGGCGTCGATCGGGAGGCGGCGCCGCTCGCTCTCGCGGCCGCGGAAGATGGCCCAGGTGACGAACACGGCCCAGATGCCCACCGGTACGTTGATGTAGAAGATCCACGGCCAGCTCACGTTGTCCGTGATCCAGCCGCCCAGGAGCGGCCCCATCACGGGTGCGATCAGCGTGGTCATGGACCACAGCGCCATGGCGAGCCCGGCCAGCGCGCGCGGGTAGCTCGACAGCAGGAGCGACTGCGACAGCGGGATCATCGGCCCGGCGACGAAGCCCTGCAGCGCCCGTGCGGCGATCAGCAGGCCCATGTTCGGCGCCAGGCCGCACAGGAGCGACGCGATGACGAACAGCGCCACGCTGGCGACGAACAGCCGCACCTGGCCGAAGCGCTGCGACAGCCAGCCGGTGAGCGGCACGGCGATCGCGTTGGCCACGGCGAAACTGGTGATGACCCAGGTGCCCTGCGTGGGGCTGACGCCCAGGTCGCCGGCGATCGCCGGCAGCGAGACGTTGGCGATCGACGTGTCGAGCACGTTCATGAAGGTCGCCGCCGACAGGGCGAGCGTGCCCCAGGCGCGGGCGCTGCCCGTGAGGGGCGGCGGGGGCAGCGGGGCCTGGTGGGCGGGCGCGGTCACGGCGGCAGTTCCGGCCGGGGCTCAGCGGGCCGCCACCAGGTGCGCCGCGATGATGCGCTCCACCTCGGCATCGGCGCCGTCCTCCAGCGCCTCGTACACCTGCGTGCTCGCGGCGGGCCGCGCGGACGGTGCCTCGGCCAGCGACCGGCC
>NZ_ALEE01000115.1 GCF_000282995.1 Melaminivora alkalimesophila | reverse complement strand
CGACCGGCCGCCGCGCTCGCGCGTGTCCACCTGCACGTCCATGGACAGCCCGACGCGCAGCGGATGCGCTGCCAGCTCGTCGGCGTCCAGCGCGATGCGCACCGGCACGCGCTGCACCACCTTGATCCAGTTGCCGGTGGCGTTCTGCGGCGGCAGCAGGGCAAAGGCCGCCCCGGTGCCCACCCCCAGCCCGGCCACCGTGCCGCGGTACCGGACCTGCTTGCCGTAGAGGTCGGCCGTGAGCGTGGCCGGCTGGCCCAGGCGCAGGTTGCGCAACTGGTTTTCCTTGAAGTTCGCCTCCACCCAGACTTGCTGCAGCGGCACCACGGCCATCAGCGGCGCGCCCGCCGCCACGCGTTGACCCAGCTGCACGCTGCGCCGCGCCACGTAGCCATCGACCGGCGCCGGCAGCGCGGTGCGG
>NZ_ALEE01000114.1 GCF_000282995.1 Melaminivora alkalimesophila | reverse complement strand
GGCGGCCGCCTGTGCGGCGGCGCGCTGGCTGCGGGCGCTGGTGAGCTGGCTTTGCGCGTGGTGCAGCTCCTCGTCGGAGACGGCGCCCACGCTCGCCAGCTGCTGGCGCCGGCGCACGTCCTCCTGCAGGCGCTCGATCTCGGCCTGGGCACGCTCGACGTCGGCACGCGCGCGCCCGGATTCGGCTTCGCGCAGCCGCACCTGGGCGGCCAGGGTCTGGTTGTTGGCGTACAGCGTGCGCGCCTGGCGCACCGCCTGGGCGAGCGCGGCCTCGGCCTGCGCCAGTGCCACGCGGGCGTCGGCCGGGTCCAGGCGCACCAGCAGGTCGCCGGCGCGCACGAAGTCGGTGTCGTCGGCGCTGATGGACAGCACCGTGCCGCCGGTCTGGGCCGTGACCTGCACGATGTGGCCCTGCACGTAGGCGTTGTCCGTGTGCTCTTGCTGGCTGCCCACGCGCCACTCATAGAAGCCCCAGCCG
>NZ_ALEE01000113.1 GCF_000282995.1 Melaminivora alkalimesophila | reverse complement strand
CTGGTACGGCCTATGGGGAGCAGGTCAGAACAGTTGTGCGCCCAATTCCACCTCCAGTTCCTTGATGGCTCGCGACAGCGGCGATTGCTCGATGTGCAACCGCTCAGCCGCGCGCGCGAAATGGAGTTCTTCTGCCACGGCTAGGAAGTAGCGCAGATGTCGTAATTCCATGATATCTACTCCATAGTTTGTGTACGGCGCGCTGCTTTTCTGCAACGCGCCGTCACACATGGCGCTGAAGGCAGCAAAAGCGCGACAGCACCGTCAGCCGAGCCGTGATCTGGCCAGTCGCGGAGCGCGCACTACCAGCCGGAGACGAGACTTGGCAGAGCCACTACACTCATTTCAGTTTTCCATGGCGCTGCGCGCCACCCGCAGGGCATGAAACATAAGAGGAGTCCGCAGGCCGCGGAGCCGGCCAAGTCAGCGAACGCCGTGGCCGGATCTGCGCCGGCCACCGGCGTTGTCCCCCCTCACGCAGGAGAGGGGGGATGGTGCGAAGCGACTCAGGGGGTGTTTCACTTCAGCGTGAAGCGGGCGGTCGCCGCCTTGCCATTGACCGTGACGACCGCCACGGCCTTGGTGCCAGGGCCCACCTTGAAGCTGCCGGTGGCCTGCAGCCTATCGCCAGCCGGTTGGAGCTCGACCTCCTGCTTTTCGGCGCCGGTCAACAGTGTGACTTTCGCGCTGGCCTTCGAGACATCGGCAGGCTTGCCGTGGTCGCGCACATGGAGCTGGATCGCTTCGGGCTTGGCGACGAGTTCGTAGTCCATGTCCCTGACCTCGACCACGACGCCGCCGTGCATCGGCTGGTGCTCGTGGGCGTGGTCATGCTTGCCGCCAGCGGCGAAGGCCGCGCTGGCGAAGGTTAGGCTGATGGCAGCGATGGTGGCATGCGTTTTCATGGGTTTCCTTTCGGGCAAGTGAAGAAAATTGGATGGTTTGGGTGTCACAGCGCCTCGGCATCCTTGTCGTTTTCCAGCCGCTCTGCATCCTTGCGGCCGAATAGCCAGAACAAGACGGGTGTGAGGAAGGTGTCGAGCAGCGTCGAGCTGATCAGGCCGGAGAAGATGACCACGGCTACCGGATGCAGCACCTCGGTACCAGGCTGCTCGGCCTCGAACAGCAGCGGCGCCAGCGCGAAAGCCGTGACCAGCGCAGTCATCAGCACCGGGCTCAACCGTTCGAGCGAGCCGCGCACGATCATCTTCTTGTCGAAGCTCTCGCCCTCGAAGCGCATCAGGTTGATGTAGTGACTGACCTTCAGGATGCCGTTGCGCACCGAGATGCCGGCCAGCGTGATGAAGCCGACGAGCGCGGCCACCGACAGGGGCTGGCCCGACAGCCACAACCCGATCACCGCGCCGACCAATGCCAGCGGGATGTTGACCATGATCAGTGCCGAAAGCGTGCTCGACTTGTAGCGGCTGTACAGCACCACGAACATCAGCACCAGCGACACGATGGACAGCAGGCCGACGAGGCGCGAGGCCTCCTCCTGCGCCTGGAACTGTCCGCCCAGCGTGATGAAGTACCCCTCGGGCAACTTGGTTTCAGCCACGACCTTGCGAATGTCCGCCACGATCTCCGACAGCGCACGGCCTGACGCATTGGCCGACAGCACGATGCGGCGCTTGCCATCGTCGCGGCTGATCTGGTTGGGGCCGTCGCCGTCCTCGATCGTCGCGATCTTTGACAGGGGTATGCGTCCCGTCGGCGTCTCGATCAGGATCTGGTTCAGCCCATCAATTGACCGCGCGGTCTCGGGTAGCTTCACCACCAGCGCAAAGCGCCGACCGCCCTCGACGATCTGCGTGATCTTCTCGCCCTCGACCAACGATTGCAGCGTGGTCAGTACCTGCGGTGCCGGCACGCCATACTGCGCGGCGGCGGCGTAGTCGATATGCACCTTGATCTGCGGCGCGAGCACCTGCTTTTCGATCTGCAGGTCGGCGATGCCGGGAATGGCCGCCAGCTGTTGCCGCAGGGCCTCAGCTTGCCCGCGCAACGCATCCAGGTCCTCGCCGAAGATCTTGATCGCGATCTGCGAGCGCACACCCGAGAGCATGTGATCGATGCGGTGCGAAATAGGTTGCCCGATCTCGATGGCAGCCGGCAGGTTGGACAGGCGCGCGCGAATGTCGGCCCGAACCTCGTCCATGCTTCGCGTCAGCTCGGCGGTCGATTTCAGGCCGACATCGAGTTCGCTCACATGCACGCCCTCGGCATGTTCGTCCAGTTCGGCGCGGCCACTACGCCGCCCGACGTGCGTGACCTCGGGCACCTGGCTCACCAGCACCTCGGCCTGGCGCGCCACCGCGGAGCTTTCGGATAGGGTGACGCCGGGGTTCAGTCGCAGGCCGATCAGCAGCGTGCCTTCGTTGAAGGGCGGCAGAAAGGTCGTCGGGAAGAAAGGCACCGCAGCCGTGGCCGCCACGACCGCGATACCCGCCGCGACGATCGCGGCTTTGGGCCGTTCCAGCACGGTCTCCAGGCCGTTGCGGTAGCGCGCCTTCAGCCAGGCGAGCACCTTGGTGTCGCCGTGGTCGAGGTTCTTCATACGTGGCAGCAGGAAGAAGCTCAGCACCGGCGTGATCGTCACCGACACCACCAGCGAGGCCAGCGTCGAGACGATGAAGGCGATGCCCAGCGGCACGAACAGCTTGCCTTCCAGCCCCGGCAGCGCGAACAGAGGGATGAAGACCAGCACGATGATCACCGTGGCATAGAGGATGGCCGAGCGCACTTCCATCGTCGCGCGGCTCACAACTTCGAGCGGGTGTAGCCGCTTGTCGGGGTGTTTCGCGCGGTCTTCCTTCAGCCGGCGCAGCACGTTCTCCACACCGACCACGGCATCGTCCACCAGCCCGCCGATCGCGATGGCCAGGCCACCGAGCGTCATCGTGTTGATCGATAGGCCGAAATAGCGGAAGACCAGGGCGGTGATGAAGATCGAAACGGGGATCGCGGTCAGCGCGATGACCGTCGGTCGCAGTGTGCCAAGGAAGAAGAACAGCATAGCCGCGACGAAGACCGACGCGCCGATCAGCTTGCCTTGAAGCGTGGTGATCGATGCTTCGATGAAGCTTGCCTGGCGAAAGGTAACGCGAGGCGCTTCCATGCCTGCGGGCAGCGAGGCCTTCAACCCGGTCAGCGCGTCCTCGATGGCGTTGGTCAGGGCGATCGTGTCGGCGGTGGGCTGCTTCTGGATGCCCAAAATCACGGCCGGCTTGCCCTCGAAGCCGGCATCGCCACGCTTGATGGCAGCGGCAAAGGTCACCTCGGCGATCTGGCGCAACAGGATGGGCTGACCCTGGCTGGCGGTGAGCGCAAGGTTCTTTAGATCATCCAGGCGTGAGGTGCGCCCGAGGTTGCGGATCAGGTACTCCCGGCCGTTCAACTCCAGAAATCCACCCGAGGTGTTGGCAGAAAAGCCCTTGAGCGCCGCTTCGAGCTGATCGTGCGTGATGCCGAGCTCGGCCATGCGGGCCGTGTTCGGCTGTACCTGGAACTGCCGTACCTCGCCGCCGATCGGGATCACCTGCGCCACGCCCGGCACCGACAGCAGTCGGGGACGCAGTACCCAGTCGGCGTACTCGCGCACCGCCATCGGGCTGATCTTCTGCGGATCGACGGGAATCGCGATCTGCATGATCTCGCCCATGACCGAGCTGATCGGACCCATGCGCGGCACGACGCCTTCGGCGAGGCCTTCCTCCATGGCCGACAGTCGCTCTGAGACGAGCTGCCGCGCGCGGAAGATGTCCGTGCTCCAGTTGAACGTGACGTAGAGGAAAGACAGGCCAGCCGACGAGGTCGAACGCACCGACTCGACGCCGGGCAGCCCGTTCATCGTCGTCTCCAGCGGGAAGGTGATGAGCTGCTCCACCTCCTCGGCGGCCATGCCGCCGGCCTCGGTCATGATCGTGACCGTGGGCTTGTTGAGGTCCGGGAACACGTCCACCGGCGTTTGGGACAGCGTGAAGGCGCCATAGGCCATCAGCACGACGCTGGCGATGATCACCAGCATCCGGTTGGCCAGGCTGTTGTCGAGAAGCCACTTGAACATGCGGACTCCTCAGCGCACCTGGTTGATCAGTGTGGCCCCCTGCGTGGCCACGCGGTCGCCGGCCTTCAGGCCCGACGTGATCGCCACGTTCACACCGTCCAGCGGCTCGGCCGTGACGGTGCGGGGCTCGAATCGCTCAGGCGCGGTCTTCACCCAGACAATGCTCTGATTCGCCGGGTTCTTCATCAGCGAGGCCAACGGCACGGCGATGCCTTTTACCTTGCTCTTGCTCTGCACGAAGACGCGCACCGGTTGGCCTACCGCCAGCGCCGACAGCGCGGCAGCTTCAGCGCGGAAGGCCAACGGCAATGCCTGTTCGCGCAGACTGTGCGCCGCACCGACGAAAGTCAACGGCACGCGCTCCTTGCCGACGGCGAGCGTGGCGCTACCGACATCCGAGCTGATCGCCGCATCGAAGGCGAGCGCCTCGATGCGCAGCCGCGCCGGATCGATGACTTCGAAGATGAGTTCGCGGGAATCGACTACTTGGCCCGCCACCGCGTTGGCGGAGGCAATCACGCCCGAGACGGGCGCAATCAGCACCTCGCGGGTCGCAAGTCCCCCACCCACAGCAGCGATGCGCTCGGTCAGGCTGCGTGCCTCGCTCTCGGCCGCCTCGATGTCCTTGCGCGGCACGGTGTCGGCCAGCTCCTGCAAGCGCGCGACGCGCTTGTCCGCCAGGCTCTTGGCTGCGCGCAGCTCGGCCAGTTGCGCGGCCTGGTTCGATCGCTCGATCGGCGCGGCCGAGGGCACGACATAGGCCAGCACTTCCCCTTTGCGCACCGCCTGTCCGGGATTTGGCAGACCTCGTGGCCCCGGTTCGATGCGGCCGGCATTCAGTGGCTGTACCTTGCCCCCTGCGTTGGGGTCCATCACCACCTTGCCATTCAGCTCGAACGAGCGCGGCAACTCGGCCTCTTCGGTGAGCAAGGTGCGCACGCCGAGTTGCCGCTGCGCGGGCTTGGGCAGAAACACGCTGCCATCAGGTAAGCGTTGTGGGCCATTGGCGTTCGGCGCGGCGGCTGCGTCGCCATGATCATGGCCTTCGCCGGCGAAAGCTGGAGTGGCTGCACCCAGCGACAGAGCGATGGCTATGGCAAGAAAAATGCGTTTCGAGGTCATGCGGCATCTCCAGCATGGCGTTGACGGGAGGACACCATGCGGCGGCCAATGGTGAACAGGGCCGCAAGCGCGGCCACTATGCCAATGGCCCAGGCCGCATAAGGTGTCCAAGGCTTGGAAGGCCCGGCAGCATCGGTATGCGCTTCTTCGTGGTGATCGAGTTCGCCGGCGAGCAAGTCCACCTCATTGCCTGCGGCGACCGTTGCGGTGATCGGCAGTACCCCAGGCCCAGGCTCAGCCGTCAGAACGACCTCGTAAACATCTTCGTGCTTCTCGGCCTTGAACTTTTCACCGGCAACTTCGAGTTCGATCTGGGCGTCTGTCACCGGGGTGTTGTCAGCGGTACGGTCAAGATAGAGGGTGATGTGCTTGCCGTTGAGCACGCCGACAAGTTCGAAGATGTCGGAGACGGCGATGAACCGTGGGAGCGCGGGGCCAGTAGTGGCCGGGGTCGCGTCGCCGTGGTCATGGCCTTCGCTAGCGCGCGCCAGCGGAGACAGGAGAAGGGCCGTGGCGATGCTGAGCACCGCCAGTAGGGGAGAAAGTTTCATGGTGAAGGTTCCAGATGGGATTCCAGATGGATGTGCTGCGTTATTAATAGCTGTTTACGATTGATGGATAAGCTCTGGGTGCCAATTTCACTCATATCCTGCCGTTCACTGCGGCAGCAGGCCCAGTGCCTGGCGCCATGTGGAAATCGCCGAGGCCAGCTCTATGCGGCTGCGCGCCGCCTGCCGTTCGGCCTCGGTGGCTTCGGCTTCGATGCGCAGCCGTGTCGGAAGATCGGTCTCGCCCAGGCGGAAGGATTTGTCGAAGAATCCGCGCGTCTCACGAGCCAAGGTGGCGCGGCGTTCCGCGGCTGCAAGCTGCGTGCGTGCCGCATTGACCCGGACCTCTGCGGCCTCCCTCTCCGACTGCAACCGCGCACGATCCAGCGCGAATTGGGCCTGTGCTTCCACAGCATCGGCCCGAGCAGCCGCCACGCGGCTGTCGTGGCGAGGGCCTGCGCCGAACGGAATTCGAATGCCCACCGTGATGGCTTGGTCGTAGCGCTCGCCGAATGCCCCACGTTCCCGCGTGGTGGACAGTGTCAACTCCGGGTTCGCCCGCGACTGCTTGGCGGCCAGGGCCGCGGTGCGCTCGGCCACGGCGGCACGGTCTTGCAACTCGTTGAGTGCAGGGTGTATTGGCATGTCTGACGAGGTGGGTTCAACCTCGGCAGGCGATGTACCCGTAGGCGCAGCGAGGGCAACACTGCCGGTCAGCGCCTTCAATTGCTGCTGCGCCGTCGTCGCTCCTGCCTCGGCCTGCGCCACGGCCGCTTCGGCTGCGGCCACAGCACCGTCGGCCTGGTGTTGGTCGGCCTGCGCCAGGTCGCCGGCCTTGACGCGCCGCGCAACGTCGGTGGCGATGCGGCGAGCATTGTCCAGTTGCCCACGTGCGATGTCGGCGTCGATGCGCGTGCGTTCCCAATTCCACCAGGCCTCACGTACCGTGGCGGCGAGTCGCAGTCGCGCCGCTTCCACACGGCTCTCCACGGCCGCAGTCTGCGCATCTGCCAGTGCACCGCTGTTGCTTCGCTCACCTGGCAGCCACAGAGGGATGGCGATGCCGGCCTCTAGCTCACGGGCACCGTCGTTGCGCGTAAGCCGGTCCGTCTTGTTACTGATTTCGAGCGCGGGTGGCTCGGGCGTCCATGCCGCCGCCGCACGCCGCTGCGCTTGGACGGCATCACGGCGCATCAGCAGCGCCTGCGATTCGGGCTGCCGCGCCCAGGCTGCGTCGAAGACGTCCTTCAGGTTGGCTGGGAGCGCTTCCGGTTGGGCATATACGCCGGCGTTCACGCCGGCCAAGAAAGCGGCAAGTACGGCTTGCCGCAGACGGATTGATGTTTTTGTCTTCGGATACATTCGATGCTCCAGTGTTGAGGGGGATACACGGGAGACCGGCGAATAGCGACCATACGGCCGCGCCACATCTGAACGCCCACGTCAGCAGGCGTTCGGACGCGAACGGGAATCAGAAAAGGAAGACCCCGCTTCGCCGATCAGGCAAGGTGAGACCACTTGGGGCGCTCGGGTCTAAGGGAGTGGTACGCAGTACATGGCTCATCGTTGACCGCGATGGATGGACTGGGTATTTGTTCGAATCGCAGTGACTCGACACGGAGCAGCATGCCAGCGTATTGCCCGTGGCAGTGCCCGCAGTCATGACTCACGCCGAGCGTGGCATCGCTGCTGGAAACCGTCGTATCCGATTCATCGAGGAGCGTGGAAGCATGGCCGTGCGCAGCATGGTCATGGTGTCCGAGATGGCTCACCGCGGAGCCTAGCTTGTGCACGCAATAGCCAGCCACCGCCGCCCAGGTTGCCTGGGTAGGCAGTAGTACGAGCAGAAGTATGGCGAGCCAGCGGCGCATGGAGAAAGTGTAGCAGTAGCAATGTCAGTCCAGGAGCAACGATGAGGGGGTGTCTCTCCGGCCACCTCAATGCCCAGCGAGGTGCTGCTCGCTTTGATGAGGCGAGGCGGCATGGAAACAAACTCTGGCAGAGTGCGCGGGTGTCAGCAGTGTCAACCGCCGGAATACAGTTCCAGTCGCGCACGCTGTGCTTCCGGTGCTTCGCTACGCATCTCATCGACAACCTGCTGGCGCGTCTTCGGTGCTGCGGAACTCTTGATGGGCACCGGCAGTCCACGTTGCATCAGCGTGAGCGTACCGTCCTTGCGGGCTGCCTCGACCTCGGCCAGCACCTGGGCACGGGTCTTGGTACTCTTGAAATGATCGGGGTGATACGTGAAGCCCTGCTCATTGGACGCGGGGTGCCAGAGCGAATCGGCCTGGGCCGCCATGGGCAGTGCCGTGGCCAGGATAATGGCTTTCATGGCGACAAGATGGGTCAGTTTCATTGCATGGTCCTTTCCAGTGTGATTTGCAGAAAATCGATATGCCCGAAGGCATGAGCACAATGTAAGAACCGGCACCGAACGGGAGTAGAACGTACAGATGACAATTTGGACAGGTTGCGAGAGACCGCAGCAGGAACGCTGCGCATGAAGCTGCTGATCGTGGAAGACGAAGCCAAGCTCGCGGACTATCTTCGCAAGGGACTCTCTGAAGAAGGCTATGTGATCGATGTGGCTGCCAACGGCATCGATGGCCTCCACATGGCCTCTGACGGCCACTACGACCTGATCGTTCTCGACACCATGCTGCCGGGCATCGATGGCTTCGGCTTGCTGGCTGCACTGCGGCAGAGCAAGCAGACGCCGGTGATCATGTTGACGGCCCGCCATCGCATCGAGGATCGCGTACGCGGGCTGAAGGCGGGAGCGGATGACTACCTCGTCAAGCCGTTCGCCTTTTCCGAGCTGGTGGCCCGCATCGAAGTGCTGCTGCGCCGCGTTGCTGGCACTGCGCCCGCACCCGATGCGCTGGTGCTGTGCCTGGGGGACTTGCAGGTGGACCTGGCGCGGCGGCGCGCTACTCGGGCCGGCCAGCGCATCGACCTGTCGGCAAAGGAGTTCCAACTGCTGACGCTACTCTTGCGCCGCAAGGGTGAGGTACTGTCGCGCACAGAGATCGCCGAGCAGGTGTGGGACGTGAACTTCGACTACGGCACGAACGTGATCGATGTTGCTGTGCGTCGGCTGCGGAACAAGCTCGACCTGCCCTTCGAGCGTCCGCTGCTGCACACAGTCCGTGGCATGGGCTACATGCTCGAAGATCGTCAGCCGTGAGACTGCGGCCTGCCGGATCACTAGGACGGCGGCTTGCCCGCTGGCTCGCCTTTCTTACGCTGGCCGGACTCGCCTTGATCTGCTTGGGCGTCTACACCGTCACCGCACTGAGTTTCAAGGAGCGGCAGATGGACACGCTGCGGCAGAAGCAGCTCCAAGTGAGCCATCTCATTGCCGAGGCGGGAGAGTTGGACAACGACACGCTTACGCACAAGCTCAATGACGCCATGGTCGGCCAGCAGGACGTGATGGTGATCCTGAGCGGTGCCGACGGCAGTGTTCTTTATGCCAGTTCAGCCGTTCCAATGGATCACCGCACGATCGACATGCGGTTCGAGGCCACGAACGGCACCACCTCCATCCAGGCGGTGCTGATCCTGGACGCCAGCGAGGACGATCGCGTGCTTGAGCGCTTAGCCCGCACGCTGGTCACGGCGGCGCTTGCTGGGACAGTGGTGATTGCCGTCGGTGGATTCACGCTGGTGCAAATCGGGCTGCGTCCAGTACACGATCTTTCGGCACAAATCCAAGCACTGGAGGCCGATACCCTGCACCAGCCTCTGGATGGCTCCGCTCAACCCGACGAACTGGTTCCGCTGGTGGCCCATGTCAATGAGTTGCTGAAGCGTCTGCACAAGGCCTATGAACAATTGGAAGCATTCAATGCCGATGTTGCCCATGAACTGTTCACGCCGTTAGCAACCTTGATGGGAGGCACCGAGATCGCTTTGCGCAAGGCACGCGACGCCGACGCGCTTCGGGATGTACTGGGTTCGCATCTCGAAGACCTCCAGCGCATGTCGATGATCGTGCAGGACATGCTCTTCCTGTCGCAGGCCGACCGCGGAGCCGAGGCCCGCCGCGAACACGTCGACAGCCTGGCCGATGTTGCGGGCGCGGTGGTGGACTTGCACGAGGCGGCCATCGAGGAAGCCGGTCTTCAAGTCCGTATCGACGGCGATGCCACATGCACGGCCGACGTGCGCCTGCTGCAGCGCGCGCTATCCAACCTGATCGGCAACGCAACCCGGCACGCGCATCAGCGCAGCACCATCTTGGTGCAGATCGACCGGCTGGACGACGAGGTGGCCCTACGGGTGGTGAACCAAGGTCACACCATTCCGACTGAACATCTACCCTACCTGTTCCACCGCTTCTACCGGGCGGATGCAGCGCGGTCGAACGCCGCCCGCAATCACGGACTGGGCTTGGCCATCGTGGCCGCCATCGCTCGCATGCACGGAGGGCGGACCGTGGCGGAATCAAACGGTGGCGTCACGTCCATCGGACTCACGGTGCCTGACCCTTTCAAGCCTTCTGCACCGCACCCAGAAGCCGCAACCCGTTGAGCACAACCAGCAGGC
Source organism: Melaminivora alkalimesophila (assembly GCF_000282995.1). Lineage (GTDB taxonomy): Bacteria > Pseudomonadota > Gammaproteobacteria > Burkholderiales > Burkholderiaceae_C > Melaminivora > Melaminivora alkalimesophila. The sequence continues at coordinate 942 of NZ_ALEE01000113.1, read as the reverse complement.
TGGCTCCCATATCGGCGAAGACGGCCATCCACATCGTTGCTCCGCCAAAAAGGGCAAGCACGAGGAAGACGGCCTTGATACCAAGCGCCAGCGTGATGTTCTGCCACAACACCGCGTGCGTCGATCGCGAGAGCTTCACTGTCTCGGCAATGCGTCGCAGGTCGTCGTTCATCACGACCACGTCGGCTGCTTCCATTGCTGTGTCGGTTCCGGCCGCACCCATCGCCACGCCGATGTCGGCCTGGGCCAGCGCGGGCGCGTCGTTGATGCCGTCGCCGGTCATCGCGGTCGGCCCCAGGTCTCGCTGCAAGGCCCTGATGGCTTCCAGCTTGTCCTCGGGCAGTAGATTGCCGCGTGCCTGCTCGATGCCGGCTTCGTGTGCTACAGCCGTGGCCGTGGCTTGGTTGTCGCCTGTCAGCATGACGGGAGTGATGCCCAGCGCTTGCAGCGATGCGACCGCCTCACGAGACGAAGGCTTGATGGTGTCAGCGACGGCAAACAACGCGATGACCCGCTCCGGACTGGCCAACAGCGTGACGGTTCGGCCTGCCTCTTCGTGCTGCTTCAGCCGTTCCTCCAGCGCCGGTGAGCACTGTCCGCGCTCTTCGATCAAACGGTGGTTGCCGAGCACATAGCTCACGCCGCTGACCTCTGCTTGTGCACCGCGCCCCGCCAGCGCCGTGAAATTCTTCGCTTCGACGCCATTCGGCTTCAGTCCGGCCGCGATCGCGCGCGAGACTGGATGGTCGGAATGGCTGGCCAACACCACGGCGACGTGTTCCGCGTCCGCCGACTCCGTCTGCGAATCGACGACGGCCCAGTCCACCAGCCTCGGCTTGCCCTCGGTGATCGTGCCGGTCTTGTCCAGCGCAATCGCCTTGAGCTTGCGCGCCTCTTCAAGGTAAATACCTCCTTTGATGAGAATGCCGCGGCGGGCGGCTG
>NZ_ALEE01000112.1 GCF_000282995.1 Melaminivora alkalimesophila | reverse complement strand
GGCGGGCGGCTGCCGCGAGCCCACTGACAATAGTCACCGGTGTCGAGATCACCAACGCACACGGACAGGCAATGACCAGCAGCACGAGCGCCTTGTAGATGGCCTGCATCCAGGTCCAGTCCAGCAGCCATGGTCCGAGCAACGCGACCGCCAGCGCGAGCACGAAGATGGCTGGCGTATAGACAGCCGCGAACCGGTCGACGAAGCCCTGCGTAGGCGCGCGCGTCGATTGCGCTACTTCGACAGCGTGGATGATGCGCGCAAGCGTTGATTCCGATGCGAGGGCCGTGACTTCGAACTCGAAAGTGCCCGACTCGTTGATCGTGCCTGCAAAGACGGTATCGCCAGCCGTCTTGTCGACAGGAATACTCTCGCCGGTGACAGGGGCCTGGTTAATGCTCGTCTGACCGGAGCGCACCACACCATCCATTGGCACGCGCTCACCGGGTTTCACGCGCAGCACTGCACTGACGGCGATCTCGGCCACCGGCAGGGTAGTCCAACTGCCATCGACTTGCCTCACCGATGCCTGCTCAGGCGCCATCTCCAACAGGCCCTTGATCGCATTGCGCGCGCGATCGACTGCCCGCGCCTCGATCGCCTCAGCGATGGCATACAGCGCCATCACCATCGCAGCCTCGGGCCACTGGCCGATCGCAAACGCGCCTGTCACCGCGACAGTCATCAGCGCATTGATGTTCAGGCGACCATGCCGCAGGGCCGTCAGTCCCTTCTTGTAGACATCAAAGCCGGCTAGCCAGATCGCTACCGCCGCCACGGCGAGGCCAGCGGCGCGCCAGATTGCGGTCTCCGGTGCGAAATACCCGATCAACTCGGCAGCGATGGCCATGATCAGCGCGGCAGCCAGCTTGGGCAATTGGCCTCGGACGCCTTCGTGATCGTGGCCGCCTTCCTCCGAATGCACCTGTCCTGCGCCTGCCGCAACGACCGGCTGGGGGTCAAACCCCACCTTGCGAATGGCCTCCAGCGCTGGCGCAATGGACGGTTCGTCAGCATCGACGGTCAGCATCCGCTGGCCGAGTTGAAAGCGCAGCCCACGGATACCTGGAACTCCGTCGAGAGCTCGGCGGATTTCCGACTCTTCCGCCGCGCAATCCATCGTGGCGATACGAAAACTGCGGCCGCGCGTGGCGGTCGGAACACGGGAAATAGGTGCCGTGTCGATGGAGCAGGCGCCGCAGCAATCGTTGCTGCGAGCGTCCGCATAATCTTGGTCAGTGTGAGTGTTTTTCATGGACGATCCTTTAACCTTTCCCATATTGCAAACCCTGTAGTCGGTGTAGAGTCAAGCCCATACTGCCTTGAAGACAGGCGGAAAGGGGCTGCTGATGAAGATTGGAATCTTGGCCGAAGCCACGGGAACGCCCGTTGAAACCATCCGCTTCTACGAGCGCGAAGGTCTGCTGCCGCCTCCGGCGCGTGCCGAAAACAACTACCGTATGTACTTGCCGGTCCATGTCGAGCGGCTGGCATTTGTCCGGCAGTGCCGCAACCTCGACATGACCCTCGACGAAATCCGCGCGCTGCTCGCGCTGCGGGAATCACCCGCGCAGGATTGTGGCGACATCAACACGTTGCTCGACGAACACATCGGCCACGTCGCGCAGCGCATCCGGGAACTTCGCGCGCTTGAGGCAGACCTCAAGGCGTTGCGCGCGCGCTGCATCGCACCGCATGCGGTCACCGAATGCGGCATCCTCAGTGGCCTCGACACCGCGGCTGCGGCGGGGCCGGAGCTAGCTAGGCGACGTCATGTGCATGGCGCGCACTGAGGGGTACAGCGGCGCATAGACTGTCGCCATCTGGGCCAGTCATCGCGGTTCGGCCAAGGGCTAGAGTCGGTTGCAGCACATCTGCTTGACATTGCGTTGACTTCAGGGTTTGAAATGGCACCGTCAAAACTCGACGTTGATTTTGTCAAGCCATGCCCGGCATACCGGCCTCACTGCTGCGGCTGGATGCAATGCGCGCAGCGCCTACCAGTCCCAGGGCCAGCCCTACGGAAACCAGTGTCATCATGACATCGAATGTCGCCACCCGGTGCGCGATCAACGGTTCCAGCGCGGTCTGTTGGCGCTGGAAGTGATCCACTTGGCGCGCGTACCCTTCGCAGTTTGCCGGGTCACCCAATGCCAATGGGAAGCGCAGAACTTCATCCAACGGAATGCGCCTATAGGCCAATAGCCGTGGAAAGCACCGGCGCCGACATCGATGCCAAGACCCTGCCCCGGCTGTTCAACCGCTTCTACCGCGCCGATGCTTCCAGGGCCCATCCGGATTCCGACGGCTCCGGGCTGGGTGTGCCCATCACGCGGGCCATCGCCGAGGCCCATGCCGGCCAGGTCACGGCGACCTCGGGCCAGGGGGCGAACCTGCTTCGCTCTGGTGTTTCCGCATCGCGTTGCCAAGCCCCGAAGCTGACAACAATGTCATCGGGTTGTCTGGGTTCTGTTGGGTAGGGGTTTCTACCATGAACACATCTCCTCAACGCCCGCCCAAGGCATTAGAGATGCAAGTTTCATCCAACCTCGTCAGGAGCTTTGACCATGACCCAACAACGCCTCTCCCTCTCCTCCATGATCGCCGCCGCGGCCGCAGTGGCCGCCCTGGGCCTTCCGGGGATGGCTTCGGCCGCATACGAGCACCCTGCCAACAACGAAACCGGAGTCATCGTTCACCCGGAGCACTTCAAGAGCGAGAAGACACGAGCACAGGTGATTGCAGAAACCAAGGCTGCCATGCAACAAGGCCGCCTTTCCTACGGTGAAAGTAATTACCCGATCGGCACGCCCACACCCGATGCAGGCTCTGGCAAGACGCGAGCACAGGTGATTGCGGAAACCAAGGCTGCCATGCAGCAAGGCCGCCTTTCCTACGGTGAAAGTAATTACCCGATCGGCACACCCACACCCGACGCAGGCTCTGGCAAGACGCGAGTACAGGTGATCAACGAATTGCAGAACGAATCGCCTGCCGAACGCAATGCTCGCCTGCGTTTCTACTCCCGGGGTTGATGGCCCCCCAGTTGGGATTGCAGTGGACTGCGTTGAATCCATTTTATGGGATCGTTGGGGTCGGCCTGACTAGCCTCGGGACAGCCCAGGCCGCCGCCCAATTTCCCATGAAACCCCACCGCTGCGCACCGTCGCGGCGATCTGCCGCCCCAGCCGCTGTTCAATCACCGACCGCCACGGCACCAAGCTAAATCCCATGCCGTCATCGAGTACGGCGTAGCGTCCGCTGGCGAGCATGACCGAGCGCCGGTAGATGCCGGCCACACGCTGCCCGTCTGCCGTGGGGCGGTGCGCCAGGCCGGTTTCGGCGGCAATGTCCTGGGCAACCTGCGCCAGTTCCCGGTTGCGCAACGTGCCCAGCAGGTTGCGTGCCAGGATCACCCGCTGCCCCCGCCGCTCGGCCAGCCCCTGTTCGGCCAGGAAGTCGGCGCGTTGCTGCATCGCCTGCTTGGCCTCGCCGCCAAAGCCCAGGTCGCCTAGGCCCTTGCCGCCGCCGATCAGTTGCTGGTCGAGCCAGGTGGCGCCGATCACGCGGGCCTGCCGCTCGATGGGTATGTGCGATTTCAGCTCCACGGCCACGCCGCCCAGGCGCTGCGCGTCGTACTGGCGGCCACGCTCGGGCAGGTCGTCCGGCACCTTCCATAGCCCCTCGGCCACGCGCTCCACGATGCCCGCTCGGCGCAGGGCTTCCAGGCGCCGGACGTGGACCGCCACGACTTCGTGCGGGTCGCGGTCGGGCGTGGCCTGACCTTGCGCGATGGCGAGATGATGGTCGGCGCGGTACAGGCCATCGCTCGCCAGCGCGGCGATGTTGCGATCGGCTGCGCGCACGTCAGCCGATCCCTTCACTTCCACCACGGCGCCCGTCGGATAGTTCGCCAGCTCGTCACGGGCATTGAGCGCGACGTAGTGGGCTTTGCCGTCCACGCCGTCGATGACCAGATACCCCCGGTCGCGCAGTTCGTCGGCCAGCCCCTTCGCGGCCACGCGGCCGAGAATGGTTCGACCATCGTCCCCAGGCTCGAATACCGCCAGTTCGCGCGGTTCGCCGCGCATGGCCCGCTGCATGGTGCGGATGATGTCGCCGCGCTCGCCGAGAGCACGCAAGGTTTTCTCCGCGTCGGCATGGACGGCCCAGGTGCCGGGCTGCATCTCGTCGGCCAGGCCCAGGCGCTGCAAGCGTTGCAGACGACCGATCAGCAGCAGGCGCTGGCGCTGCAATCTCGGCTCATTGAAGCGTTCGACATGCACCAGGCCATCGTCACCCAGCTCGCGCTTGAGGGTCCGATCCAGGCTCGTCCACCGCTCCTGATCCACCTCGCGCGTCAAGGTCTGCTGGATCTCCAGCTCGGTGCGCGGCCCCAGCCATTCGGTCGCCAGTTCGGCGGCGCGATGACGGAAGCCATCGGCGATGTAGTCGCCGGCGATGACGAGGTCTTTGCCGGTGTCGTCGCGCCCGCGCACGATCAGGTGGGTATGCGGGTTGTCGGTGTTCCAATGATCGACCGCCACCCATTCCAGCCGCGTGCCCAGGTCGGCCTCCATGCGGCCCATGAGGTGCCTGGTATATGTGCGCAAGTCTTCCAGTTCCGCGCCATCCTCGGGCGAGAGGATGAAGCGGAAATGATGCCGGTCGTCGGCGCAGCGCTCCTTGAAGGCTTCGAGGTCGGCAGCATCGGTCTGCGGCCCGTAGGCTTGGCCCGGCTCGCCATCGCGGCCCACGCCATCGCGCTCGATGTAGCGCAGGTGCTTGGCGAGCGACTGCGGGCTGGCTTGGCGCTGGTTGACCAGCAGGGTCTTGATGGTCACCCGCCGCGATAGGGGCGTGAGCTTCGCCCCCGCGAAGCGCGCTGCCGTATGCCCGCGTCCCAGGCGTGAACCGGGCCGCTGGCCGGTGCCCCTCCCGGTGCCGCCAGCCGTCCCAGGACGGCGCACCGTGGACTTGCCGCCGCTGGCCTTGCCCGCCTGCTTGAGCACCTTGGAAACGAAGCCCTGGCCCCGGTTCTTCGGGGCGCTGGGGTGGATGCGGAAATCATCGTCGCGGCGGTCGGTCATGGTTGCGCTCTCCGAAAGCTGCGGCGTGTCCGGTCGTGCGAAGCACGCGGACATGCCTGCATTGGCGCGGGGCTCGCGCCCCACGCGGCACGGCGGCGAAGCCG
>NZ_ALEE01000111.1 GCF_000282995.1 Melaminivora alkalimesophila | reverse complement strand
CGGCGAAGCCGCTCCGTGCCGCGCCACTCCCACGTGCAGACTGGCTTTGCGGGCCGACAGGTGCCGCACCCTTTTGTCTTGCCTTCCGCATTTGCCCCTCTCTGACGCTCCGGGCAGCGGCGGCCCGGCGGCGCTGCTGCGTGAGCAGCCAGCGCGCCGGCGAACGCGGCGACGGCCATAGGCCGGGCGCGTTCGAGGCAAGACGCCTGCACACGGGACGGCTGCGCCGGAGGCAGCGCGAAGTGCGGTGCGAATGCACCTGCACTGCACGCATGACGACACGGCGACGGCCAACAGAACGACATGCCCGATGGCACGACAAGATGCACGGCAACGTGCAGCGAGTCGGCGGCCATCATGGGCGTGACTCCAGCCAGACCGGATGCGCGACGCCGATCACGGCGGATGCGCTGACCGGCCCGAAATACCTGCTGTCGAACGACGCCGGGTTGGTCGTACTGAGCAGGAACAGTTCGCCGGGTTGAAGGCGACGGCATTGCTGCCAGGATGGCAGCAGCCGGCCCCAGCGATCAGCAGGCAGCGCGGCGGCCGAAGGCACGCCGTCTATGCGGACGGTGCGACCAGTGATGCACACCTCCTGCGGCGCGATCGCGCCCACCCGCTTGAGCAACGGCACGCGCGCCGGCAGGTAGCCGCGCTGCGCAGCCAGCGCGGCAGCCTCTGGCGGCAGCGTGGTCAGGACGATGCTGCCCACGGACAAAGGACGTGGCAGCGAGCCGGTGCCGCGGCCCAGTGGATCGACGCGATACCAGCCGACCGCCACGCTATCGGACGGGTTGTAGATCAGGCGCGGCAGCGGATGCACGAAGGACGCCCAGGCCAGCGCAGCGAGGCCGCAGGCGGACAGGCCCGCAAGTACGATGCGAGCGCGCAGGCGCGAGCGAGGACGCGGCGCGGTGCCGGTAGTCGAAACGGCGTTCATGGCAGCGCCCTCCCGATGAGCCATGCGGCGTGCCGCTCGGCGGTGTATTCGGGCAGCGGCAGGCGCGCAGCGAGCCGGTTGGCGAGCGTGCGCCAGTACGCGGGCGAGGCACCGACAGGTGCGATGCCCAGCGCCTCGATGGCGTCGATGCGTTCCAGCACGGCGTGCACCTGGTTTTCACCCTCGGCGTGCAGCAGCAAGCGCGCGCCCGGCTGCACGCCGGGGATGCGCTGCGCCGCATCGAGCGGCGTGCAAGCCTGCATGACCATGAGCTGCCAGCGCACGGTGCCGTAGTCATTAGCCTGCCAGCGGATGCGGCAGAACACGGCGCCCGGCAGGAACACCGCGCTGCGCCGCCAGCGGTCGAGCTGGAGGGTGCGCGCGGGTTCACCGAAGCGCAGGTAGAGCTTGAAACGGGCCTCGATGTAGGCCAGCGCCACGCGCGTCAGCGGCGCGCTGGCAGGCTGGCCGGTAGGCGCTGCGAGTGCAGCCGTGGCCGCGATGGCAACAGGTGCGGAGGCCGGCGAAGCGGATGCAGTCATGGTGTGTTCTCCCTGCGGTTCTCTGGAAACTCGCGCTCCAGCAGGCCGCGCAGCAGATCGGCCACGGTCACGCCTTGCGTGAAGGCCGACACCTTGATGCGCGCCCGCATGGCGGGCGTGATGTCGAGGGTCAGGCGAGCCGTGTAGAGGTCGCCCTTGCCCAGCGCATCGGCATCGCCCTGGCGAATCCACGCCTCGGCGTGCGGATTCGCGGGTGGACGCGCGCCGATGCCGACGCGCTTTGCACGTATCGGTGGCTTCGCCGTCATGTCGGCCACCGCAGCAGCTCGTCCACCAGCGCGGTGATTTCGCGGGCGGCGGCACTGTCCGGTGCCGTCTCGCGTGCAAGCCGACCAGCGGCCACGCTGTCGGCGAACACGATGCGTTGATGCACTTCCGAGCGCAGCGCAGGAAGCGGCTGGTCGGCGAGCGCCTGGCGCGCTTCGCGCCCGATCACCGTGGTGCTGACGCGCCGATTGATGACGAAGGCCGCGCGGAGCAGCGGCCGGAACACCTGCGCCTCGCGGATCAGCGCCACCATCTCGGCGCTGGCCCACAGGTCGTAGGGGCTGGGCTGCACCGGGATCAGCACGCGCTCGGCCGCCAGCAGCGCGGAGCGCGCCAAGGCAGCGATCCTGGGTGGACCATCAATGACGACGTGATCGGTCCGCCTGGCGAGTTCTGGCGCTTCCTGATGCAGCGTTTCGCGGGCGAGGCCCACGGCACTGAACAGCCGTGGCAAGCCTTGCTGGCTTCTGCGCTGTGTCCAGTCCAGCGATGAACCCTGCGGGTCGGCGTCCAGCAGCACGACGTGCTGGCCGCGCATCGCCAGCTCGCCGGCGATGTGCGTGGCGAGCGTGGTCTTGCCCACGCCGCCTTTTTGGTTGAGCAGCGCGACGATCATGGCGCGGCCCTCCGTGCTGGAAAGCCGGTCTTTCTCCGCCGCGCATCGTGCCGCCTGGCGGTTGTCCACCGTGGCGCGGCGCCTCTACTACCAGTTAGAGAATTTGAGTTAGGAAAGTTAAGAGAGGCCGAAATCCGCGCCAGCATTGGCTTTGCGGCCGATTTTGTTGCCTGATAGCACGAGGATTCGTTGCCTGATAGCACGATACCTTTGTTGCCTGATAGCACGAGCCCGTCCACAGGCCACGCACCGTTTATCCCCGTGCCGCGGACGGCACGGGCCGGAACATCAGCAACGGCGAGGCAATGCCCGCCACCTGCTCGATGCGCAAGTGGTAGCCAGGCAAGGCCTGCCGCGCCACCAGGGCGCGCAGGTCGGCCGCGAAGTCGTAATACCGCGCCACGCTGCCCGATTTGCGGTACAGGTGCTGGAAGTCGAACTGCCAGCCAGCTTCCTGGCGCCCGCCGTGCTTGCGCACCAGGCGGTACAGCCAGCGCTCGATGCCGCCGGTCAGCCGGAAATAGGCCGGATCGATGGTGAGCACCAGGGCCTCGTCCATCCCCCCGCGTCAGAATAGTTGCCGCCCTGATAGATCATTGACCCGGGGGCGAGAGGAACGAGGAAGTGGCTCGATACGGACAAGCGTTCAAGGACAAGGCGGTGGCTCGGCTGTTGCCGCCTGAGAGTGCAGATGTGGTCGTGGTGTCGCGCGAGATCGGCGTGTCGGTTGCGACCTTGGAGCGTTGGCGCGCCGATGCGCTGGCCTCGGGCAAGAAGAGCGGCGGCTGGACCGCGGCGGCGCGCTTCGAGGCGGTGCTGACCACGGCCGCGCTGAGCGAGGAAGCGCGCAACGCGTGGTGCCGTTCGCATGGGCTTTACCCGAGCGAGCTCGACGAGTGGCGAGCGGCGGCGATCAGCGCCTTGGCGAATCCGGACTCAAGCCCAGTGAAGGCCGATGCCAAGGCCGAGCGTCGTCGCGTGGCCGAGCTGGAACGCGAACTGCGGCGCAAGGACAAGGCCTTGGCCGAGGCGGCGGCACTGCTGGTGCTGTCAAAAAAAGTCGAGGCGATCTTCCGAAAGGACGCGGACGCATGAGTGCGTTGGAGGATCGCCAGCGATTGATCCGCGACATCGAGGCGGCGCGCGTGGCCGGGGCGCGGTTGGCCCCCGCCTGTGCGGTGGCCGGCATCGATCCACGCACGTTCCAGCGCTGGCAGACCGATGGCGAGGTCCGCCCCGATCGCCGACCCGAGGTCGAGCGCAAGCGGCCGGCGCATGCGCTGAGCGAGACCGAGCGCGCCGAGATCCTGCGAGTGGTCAACGAACCGCGTTTTGCGCCCTTGCCGCCGGCTCAAATAGTGCCGCGCCTGGCCGACGAGGGCGTCTATCTGGCCAGCGAGCGCACGTTCTACCGCGTCATGCGCGCGGCCGATCAGGTCTCACACCGCGGCCGCGCCAAGCCGCCCCAAGCCACGCGCCCGCCGACCACGCACGTTGCCCGCGCCCCTGGCCAGGTCTGGTGCTGGGACGTGACCTGGCTGCCGCGCACGGTGGCGGGACAGTGGTTCTACCTGTACCTGATCCTCGACCTCTACAGCCGCAAGATCGTCGGCTACGAAGTGCACGCCTCGGAAACCGGCGAGCACGCGGCGCAGCTGCTCAAGCGCACCGCCTTGGCCGAAGGCATCCATGCGGCAACAACCAGGCCGGTGCTGCACGGCGACAACGGCCAGGCGCTGAAGGCAACGACCGTGCTGGCGATGCTGCAATGGCTCGGCGTGACGCCCTCCTACTCGCGTCCGCGGGTGAGCGACGACAACGCCTTTGTCGAGTCGCTGTTCCGCACCGCCAAGTACCGCCCCGGCTTTCCGGCCAAGGGCTTTGCCGACATCGCCGAAGCACGTCGCTGGGCGCAGGGATTCGTCGACTGGTACAACCACGAGCACGGACACAGCGGCCTGCGCTACGTGGCGCCCGCGCAGCGCCATCGCGGAGAGGACCGCGAGCTGCTGCGGCGGCGCCACGCGCTGTACCAGGAAGCCAGGCGCCGCAACCCGCGCCGCTGGAGCGGACACACGCGCAACTGGACGCCGGTCGGCCCGGTGACGCTCAACCCGGAACGGGACGCGCTGGCCGCCGCCTGGCGACCGGAACCAGAGGGCGTCTGCAATAAACAATTGGCTGCATGAATCAGGCGGCAACTACCTTGACACGCACCGGTCATTTCACTGACGCGGAACGCATGAGCTTTTGCTGGTTGCAAACCGACTCATCCTGTTGACGCATTGGCACTTTACGCCGTTGGAATTCCTACGGAAAACTTTGACCAGGTTTCGGGTAAAGCGCGGCACCCATGCTTGACTCCAGGGGAGCGCGACCACCAAGCCGCGTGCCGGTCCAAAGGCAAAGCGCCCGCATCATGGTTGAGGAGTTTCAAGCGTAGCAAGATGTAGTTCGCCCTTGGCCGGCCGTCAGCGCCGATGCAACGCTTCCTTCCACGATCCCGGCCGGCCCTGCGCTTCATCCGGATTTCTGGGCAATCGCCTCGCCCACTTGGGCGGTGCGCGTCTGCCAGAGTTCGATCCGACGATGGGACGCACGCGACATGGAGAAATCGAGTTGCCTTGCCTTTGGCGCCAGGATCTACTACCGCCCGATCGAGGCGGCCGTCCGTTGGGCGGGACTGTTGCGCTTTGAGCCGCGGATTCTGGAAACGCTCGGGCCACGTGCCATGCCTGAGCCGAACGACTTTCCGCGCTGGCCCTTGCTGCGCCTTTTCTCCGAGCGCATCTTCGACGCATTGGCACACGATGAACTTTCTTACGGCAAGGCAGGCATGGCGCAGGAGCCTCAGCGCCCCGCACTCGACGATCCTGCGTTGATCGTGCGCCACGTCGACCTGAAGGCGTGGATGTCGCATTACTACCCCGGTGAGCGGCCTCCATTCCTGTTCGACGGCATCGAGCGCGAACTGCATCCTGCGGTGAGCGTCGCCATGCTGAACGTGTTGCTGGCCGATCGCGAGGCCGCCAAGCTGCAGCTTGCCGAACTCGCACAACTACATGCGGCGCTGAAGGCACAGCACGAAGCGTTGGCGAAGGAGCATGCCATTAGCATTCGTGAGGGCGATACGAGTGAACCGGGCCTGCGCAGCGAATCGACTTACCTGAACATCATTGGCGGCCTGCTGACATTGCTGTTGGGCAAGTCCCCTGCGGGCTCTGCCTACTCGTCCTTCCGCAACATGGATGCGGTGATCAGTGCACTACTGGCCCACCATGAAGGGCGGCCCGGCATCAGCGAGCGGACGCTGTGGAGCAAGCTGGCACAGGCGCGTCGCCACCTGGAGGCATCGCGCTGAGCCTGTAACAGCAGACTGCAATTGCAGTTGCGTATTCTGCAGTTGCAGTGAATCTCGCAGCAGCAGCATATGGAATGCGAGGCACTTTCTGAACAACGCCATCGAGCGTCAAGGAGTGCCTCTCATGTCTTCGCAGACCATCGCGCCGGCCTTGCCGCCCGAGCACCGCATCCTGCGCCGCGCCGAGGTCGAAGCCAAGACCGGCTTCAAGCGCGCGCACATCTACAGCCTGATGAAGGAAGGCAAGTTCCCCAAGGCGCTGCGCTTGGGCGTGCGCGCGGTGGGCTGGGACTCGGTGGAGATCGAACAGTGGATCGCCGATCGCCTCAAAGAACGCGCCTGACGCTTCTTCTCGGTTCATGCCATTCGACGAGGAGAAGCCCATGCAGGTGGTGTCCATCATTTCGACCAAGGGCGGCGTGGGCAAGACCACGACGGCGGCCAACCTGGGCGGCTTCATCGCCGATGCCGGGCTGCGCGTGCTGCTGCTGGACCTGGACGTGCAGCCCACGCTGTCGAGCTACTTCACGCTGGACGTGCGCGCGCCCGGCGGCATCTACGAGATGCTGGCCTTCAACGAGCGGCGCATCGAGCAACTGGTGTCGCGCACCGCGATCGCGGGCCTGGACCTGGTGCTCTCCAACGACGACCGCGGCGAACTGAACACGCTGCTGCTGCACGCACCGGATGGGCGCCTGCGACTGCGCCATTTGCTTCCCGTCTTCCGCACGCACTATGACTTGCTGTTGATCGACACGCAGGGCGCGCGCAGTGTGCTGCTGGAGATGGCGGTGCTGGCGTCCGACCTGGCACTGTCGCCGGTGACGCCGGAGATTCTGGCCGCGCGCGAACTGCGCCGCGGCACCCTGCAACTGATCGAGGATATCGCACCGTATCGGCACCTGGGCATCGAGCCGCCACCGCTGCGCCTGCTCATCAACCGTGTGCATCCGGTGTCGTCGAACGCGCGGCTGGTCCAGCAGGTGCTGCGACAGGTGTTCCAGGAACAGGCCGGCGTGCAGGTGCTGGGCACCGACGTGCCGGCCATCGAAGCCTATCCGCGCGCTGCGACACGAGGATTGCCAGTGCACCGGGTGGAGTACCGGCAGCCGGCTTGGCGCACGGCGCCCGCGGCGCTGGAGACCATGCGCACGCTGGCCGGCGAGCTGTTCCCCGCGTGGCGGGAGCGCTTCGCGCTGGTCACCGGCCGGGCCGATGCGGGAGGGGCCGGCCATGGCGAGCGCGCATGAACTGGCGCGCGGCCGCGAACGGCTGCGCGCGCTGATCGAGTTCGCGCTGGGCGAAGGCTGGCGCGTGGTGCGCACGTCCGGCGGGCACCTGAAATTCACGAAGCAAGGCTGCGCGTCGATCTACACCAGCTCGACGGCGAGCGACCACCGTGCCGACCGCAATGCCCGCGCACAGCTTCGCCGCGCCGACCGGCAGGCGCAGGAGAACGGCCGTGGCTGAGCTGACGCCGCAGGACATGGCTGCCAAGCTGCTGGCCACCGGCTTCGAGCGCAGCGGCCCTTCGGCCGCGACCTTGAGCGACCCCATCGCCGACACGCCGATGGTGGTGACGCTGGACCAGTTGCGGCCCTACGACCACGACCCACGCGTGACGCGCAACCCGGCCTATGCGGAGATCAAGGCGTCCATCCGCGAACGTGGGCTGGACGCGCCCCCCGCGATCACGCGCAGGCCGGGCGAGGCGCACTACATCATTCGCAACGGCGGCAACACGCGGCTGGCGATCCTGCGCGAGTTGTGGAGCGAGACCAAGGAGGAACGCTTCTTCCGCATTGCGTGCCTGTTCCGCCCGTGGCCGGCGCGCGGCGAAATCGTGGCGCTGACCGGGCATCTGGCCGAGAACGAGCTGCGCGGCGGCCTGACCTTCATCGAGCGGGCCTTGGGCATCGAGAAGGCGCGCGAGTTCTACGAGCAGGAAAGCGGCCAGGCGCTGTCGCAAAGCGAACTCGCGCGGCGACTGACGGCCGACGGCTATCCGGTGCCGCAGTCACACATCAGCCGCATGAACGATGCGGTGCGCTACCTGCTGCCGGCGATACCGAACCTGCTCTACGGCGGATTGGGCCGGCACCAGGTGGACCGGCTCGCGGTGCTGCGCAAGGCGTGCGAGCGCACCTGGGAGCGGCGTGCACTGGGCCGCACCGTGACCGTGGACTTCGCCACCTTGTTTCAGGACGTGCTGACGCAGTTCGACACACAGCCGGACGACTTCTCGCCGCAGCGGGTGCAGGACGAGCTGGTCGGCCAGATGGCCGAGCTGCTGGAAGCGGACTACGACACGCTGGCGCTGGAGATCAACGACAGCGAAAGCCGCCAGCGTGCGCTGACCAGCGAACCGGCGGCGCCGACGCCACCGGCAGCGCCTGTCGCGCCTGCTGGTCCTCTCCCGCCGGTCTCCGCGCCTCGGCAGCCACCCGCCTCGTCTGTGCCGCGCGACACCACGCCGGTCGCGCCTTCGGCGCCAGCAGCGACACCGCCTGCATCGCCCGAAGCGCCGAAGGACCAGCACGGGCAACGCGACGAGCGCCTGCAGGGGCACATCGTGACACCGGCACCGACCACCGAGCGCTTGCAGTCCATCCAGCGGATGGTCGCGGACCAGCTCGGCGACAAGCTGCCCGACTTCGAGGCCGATGCGCTGCGTGCGATCCCTGTGCAGGCGGGCGGGCTCTATCCCATCTCGGACGTCTGGTACGTCGAGCCGGGGCTGGACGCGCCGGATCGGCTGCGGGTGCACATCGCGCAGTTCGCGCGCGAGATCGCCGGGGATGCGGCGGTAGCCGACCACATCGAGGCCAGCGACGGCGGCATCGGCTTCGTCTGCGTGGCGCCGGCCGTGAGCCAGGCGAAGGTGCTGCCGGCGTTCGCGCGGGCGGTGCTGACCCTGCTGCATGCGCTGAGCGCGGCGCCGCCCGCCGCGAACGGATTGGACCGCGCGCGGCTGGCCGACGAGCTGGCGGCGCTGCTCCATGGCCATGGCGGCTCGGCCACACGCCTGAGCGATGCTGCGCTGGTGAAGCTGTTCCGTCTGCTGCGCCTGGCGCGCCGGCTGCTGGATCTGGAAGCCGGCGTAGCGAGCCAGGATTCCTGAGCGCAGGAGGCTCCCGTATGTCGGCACCGCACCCGCTCAACCAGGCCGTGATCGCCCAGGCCCTGCATGACCTGCGCAACGGCCAGTTGCGCCGCTGCAAGGCCATGGGCTTCGGCGAGGAGGAGCTGGATGCGCTGAAACACCCCGAGCTCGTGAGCATGCTGGTGAATGCCACGGTGTCGTGGTGTTCGGTATCGGTGAACCGGGAAGTGTTGAAGCGGCTGCTGAGCCAGGTGCACGACGTGGAGCGGGAGATCGCCACGGTGGATCGCATGCTGCGCTTGGGGGCGAGCACGGAGATGGTCAGCAAGTTCTACGGCCTCACGCATCAGGAAGTGGCGCTGCGCCGCGACATCCTCGGGCTGCCCAAGCGCAAGGGCCGGCATCCGGTACTCGACGAGGCGCAGGACGTGGCCTTGTGGGAGCGCTGGAAGGCCGGCGTCGCCGAGCGCCATGTCGCCCTGACCGACGACATGGCGATGCTGGCGCTGACCATGGACCTGGCCGAGACCATGACCCTGCCCATGTCGGTGATCTGGTCGGCGATACGCAACTGGATCGACCAGGGGCTGGTGTAGGCCATGACCACGGGCGGCGCACCACGGCGCGAAGGCCCCGTTGCGCTGTCGGCGTTGTTCGACGAGGCGCTGCGGCACCTTGAGCCGAAGGAACCGGCGCAGGGCACGGCGCCGGCCGCCGACGGTTTCCTCTACAGCGGCAACCGCCATGAGAGCGTGCCGCGCAGGCTGTTCCTCGACCGACGCCTGACGCCGCTGGAGCGCAACGCCTGGCAGGTGTTCCGCCTGCAGCTCAACGACGACGGCGTGACCGCCTTTCCCACCTACGACCAATTGCGCCCCTACCTGGCCTCGATGCCCTGCGCGGCGCAGGCATCGCACGAGACCGTGGCGCGCGCCCTGACGCTGCTGCGGCTGACGCGCTGGCTGAGCCTGGTGCGACGACGGCGCGACCCGAAGACCGGCCGTATCCAAGGCAACCTCTACGTGCTGCACGACGAACCGCTGTCGCCCTTCGAGGCGATGCAGCTCGATGCCGACTACCTCGGCCTGGTCAGCCAGGCGCTGACCCATGCCGCCAAGGCGGTGCAGATCGTGGGCATGAACACGCTCAAGGAGATTGCCGAAGACCCGCTGCTCAGCGGCCGCACGCTGCCGACCCGCCTGCAGGTGCTGGCGCAGCGCATGGCGCTGCATGGCTGGACGACGCCAGGTTATCCACAGGCGGGTGCGGACCACGAATCCGAAGAAGGCCAGGAAGCCCTTCTTCGGAATGCTGCGCGCCCGTCTTCGGAATCCGAAGCAGGGCCGAAACCCGCGCCGGACAGCTCTCTTCGGATTCCGAAGGAGGACCGTACAGTACGTAATGATCGTATAAATGAAGTACGTACAGTACCGCGCGCGAGGGCCTTGCAGAACCTGCGACTGCCCGAGCGTTTCCTGCGCTTGAAGGATGAGCAGCAGGCCGGCGCGCTGGTGGCCTTGCGGCAGGTGGACGAAGCCCAGCGGCAGGCGGTGCTGGACGAATGGGAGGCGCGCTGCTGCAACAGCTCGGTGCGCAACCCGGCTGGCTACCTGTTCGGCATCATCCAGAAGGCGATCCGTGGGGAGTTCAAGGCCTGGGCGGGCGACAGCGCCACGGTGCCGCCTGCTTCCCGTCCACCCGCGCCGGCGCCATCGGCACGGCCGGTATCCCCCGAAGTAGCGCGCGCCCACCTGGCGCGGCTGCGGGCGGCCCTGCGCGATCCGTGACCGGCCGAGCTATCCCCAGGTGATAGCCGAGACAGGGAGGCTTCCGGCGGGGCAATCCGGCCACACCATTGCCAAGGTCTCGATTGAGATACAAAATAGGGGCTAATGCATAACAGGAGAAGCAACGATGGCCGCACAGACTTCGATGCTGCACATCCGTGTGGACGACAAGCTCAAGGCCGATGCCGCCGAGAAGCTCGCCGGGGTCGGCCTCACCGTTTCGGACGCCGTACGCATCCTGCTGACCCGTGTGGTCAAGGAAGGCGCACTACCGGCTGGCCTCACGGCCGATCCGGAGGCCTACGATGCCTGGTTCCGGGCGAAGGTCCAGGAGGCGCTGGCCGACACACGGCCGCCGGTGCCGCACCAGCAGGTCATGGACGAGGCGCAGGCCCTGATCGACAGGAAGCGGCGTGCGCGTACTTGAGTGGCGCGAAGCTGCCCGCGCCGACCTGCTGGCGATTGTTGACTACATCTCGGACGACAACCCCGATGCCGCGCAGCGGTTGAAGGACGACATCGAGGCCAAGGCCGCGAAGCTGCCGGAGCGCCCGAAGCTCTACCGGCCTGGCCGCGTGGCCGGCACGCGGGAAATGGTCGTGCGCTCGAACTACGTGGTGGTCTACATGGAAGACGCTCGCGCGGTGTCCATCCTGCGCGTGTTGCACGCCGCGCAGCAGTGGCCGCCGGCACGGGAGTGAAGGCGGTTTTCCTCACAGGAGATTTGCCATGAATGCCAAGGAGCCTGAAGCAGCCAAACTCAAGGCGCTGCAGGAAGCAGCCTGCATGGGCTGGGCCGACATCGCCGCCGGCTGCCATGCCGATGTCGCCGACGGCCAGTTCGAAGGTTTCATTGCACAGTTGGAACAGCAGGCGGCGCTTGGCGTCGCTACCCGCCGCGAGGCTATCCCCAGGGGATAGCTGGGACAGGGAGCTTTCCGGCGAACAAACCGGGCGGGCCTTGGATACGGTTTCTTGACTGACGGCCTTCCGACCGGTGCCGATGCTGGCGACTCCGTTCCCCTACGCGAGTCGCCCACATGGCAAACGAACCCCTGCAACTGAATCTCGGATCGCTGACCTGCCCCCTTCAGGCGTGCCAACT
>NZ_ALEE01000110.1 GCF_000282995.1 Melaminivora alkalimesophila | reverse complement strand
AGCCCGCGCCGCGGCGCGTGGCCGGGCCCGAGGAGGCCTGCGCGTCGTCGAACTTCCTCGCCCGGCCCATGTGCATCCACCAGCAGTGCCAGCAGCCCGCCCTGGCGGGCCACCCGACCTGCGTGGCCGAGCGCCAGCGGCGCGAGGAAGAGGCGCGGCGCCGCCAGATGTACTCGCAGTAGCAGCAGGGGGCTGGCGCCCGTGCTGCGATCCGCCATATAATGACCGGCTTCGCAGCGAAATCTCAGGTCCCGCGGCGAAGCCACGCACCCGCCTAAGAGGCTCAGCCTGATAAGAGCACCGACCGCGGAAAAGGACCGCCCACCTCTTTTTCGACAAGAGAAACCCATGACCACAATCAGCGCGAAGCCCGCTGAGGTCGTGCATGAATGGTTTGTGATCGACGCCACCGACAAGGTGCTCGGCCGGGTCGCCAGCGAAGTGGCCCTGCGTCTGCGCGGCAAGCACAAAGCCATCTACACGCCTCACGTTGACACCGGCGACTACATCGTCGTCATCAACGCATCCAAGCTCAAGGTGACCGGCAACAAGGCCACCGACAAGATCTACTACCGCCACTCGGGCCATCCGGGCGGCATCACCGCCACCAGCTTCCGCGAGATGCAGGCCAAGCACCCCGGCCGCGCCCTCGAGAAGGCCGTCAAGGGCATGCTGCCCAAGGGCCCGCTGGGCTACGCCATGATCAAGAAGCTCAAGGTCTATGGCGGCGGCGAGCATCCGCACAGCGCGCAGCAGCCCAAGGCGCTGGAAATCTAAGGAGCCGAGATGATTGGTGAATGGAACAATGGCACCGGCCGCCGCAAGTCCAGCGTGGCCCGCGTGTTTCTGAAGAAGGGTTCCGGCAAGATCACGGTGAATGGCAAGGACATTCAGCAGTATTTTGGCCGCGAGACCTCGATCATGATCGCCAAGCAGCCGCTGGTGCTCACCGACCATGTCGAGACCTTCGACATCCAGGTGAACGTGCACGGCGGCGGTGAGTCCGGCCAGGCCGGCGCCACCCGCCACGGCATCACGCGCGCGCTGATCGACTACGACGAGACGCTCAAGCCCGCCCTGAGCGCCGCCGGCTTCGTCACGCGCGATGCGCGCGAGGTGGAGCGCAAGAAGGTCGGCCTGCACGCCGCCCGCCGCGCCAAGCAGTTCTCCAAGCGCTGATCGGCGCTGGCCCTGCTGCGCCGCTCCCGGCCCCACTGGCGCATCGCGCCGGTGCCCGGAGCGGACCCCAAAGACCGCCGCTCTGGCGGTCTTTGCGTTGGGGCGGCTTGCGCCGGCGGCAAGCGTCCCCATCTACAAGGCCATGGCGGCGGGTGGCAAAAGCCCGTACGCCCGCTGGCGGCAAGCCGCACCCGGTCGGCAGCGCCGCCGCGCTTGTCTTAATATTGACCTTCAAGCTTGCCAAGGAGCCGTCCATGAGCGCCGTTGCCGACAACACCCCCACCGAAATGCCCACGCCCATCCTGTTCACCGACAGCGCCGCCGCCAAGGTGGCCGACCTGATCGCCGAGGAGGGCAACCCCGACCTGAAGCTGCGCGTGTTCGTGCAGGGGGGCGGCTGCTCGGGCTTCCAGTACGGGTTCACCTTTGACGAGATCACCAACGAGGACGACACGACCATGACCAAGAACGGCGTGTCGCTGTTGATCGACGCCATGAGCTACCAATACCTGGTGGGCGCCGAGATCGACTACAAGGAAGACCTGCAGGGCGCCCAGTTCGTGATCCGCAACCCGAACGCCGAAACCACCTGCGGCTGCGGCTCGAGCTTCTCGCCCACGGAACACTGAAGGCTGCTTCCCCGAGGCCCTGCCGCGCTCCGGCAGGCCCCGCGCGACACAACCGCCTTCGGGCGGTTTTTTTGCGCCGCTCTGGCGCTCCCGCAGCGCCTGCGCCCCTGCCGGGGCGGGCCGGCTCAGGCGGGGTAGATCGCGCCCAGGATGCGCGGCCCGCGCGCCCCGGTCACGGCCGGCAGGCTGCCCGCCAGCCCGGCCACGCACTGGTGCGCAAGCCAGGCGAAGGCTGCCGCCTCGACCTGCAGCGGCGGCAGTCCGCGGTCCGCCGAGCTGCCGACCTCGACTCCGGGCAGGTGTGCCGCCAGCCGCGCCATCAGGTGCGCGTTCAGGGCGCCGCCGCCGCAGACCACCAGTGCGCGGCAATCCGGTGCATGCCGCTGCATCTCCTGGGCGCACGCGTGCGCCGTCAGCTCGGCCAGCGTCGCCTGCACGTCCTGGGGCGCCGCGCCCGTGCAGCCGGCAGCCTGCAGCGCACGCTCCAGCCAGTCCATGTGAAAGAGATCCCGTCCGGTGCTCTTGGGTGGGGGCAAGGCGAAGAAGGGCTCCGCCAGCATGGCGCCCAGCAAGGACTGGAGCACCTGTCCGCTGGCGGCCCAGGTGCCGCCCGCGTCGTAGGGCCGGCCGGTGTGGCGTTCGCACCAGCCGTCCATCAGGGCGTTGGCCGGGCCGCAATCGAAGCCCACCGGATCGCTGCCCGGCCGCAGCACACTCAGGTTGGCGATGCCGCCGAGGTTGAGCACCGCCACGGTCCGCTGCGGATCGGCGAAGGCCTGCCGGTGGAAGGCGGGCACCAGCGGGGCGCCCTGGCCGCCCGCCGCCACGTCGCGGCTGCGAAAATCCGCCACCACGGCGATGCCGCTGCGCTCGGCGAGCAGCGCCGGGTTGTTCAGCTGCAGGGTGTAGCCGGTGCCGTCGTGCATCCCGGGCTGGTGGCGCACGGTTTGGCCGTGGGCGC